>CAISOQ010000404.1 GCA_903887095.1 uncultured Flavobacteriia bacterium | reverse complement strand
GTAAATTCATGAAGAAACGACGAGAATTGGAAGTGCGCTACGATCTCATTACCACGAATAACAAAACGGATGGTTATCTGAATACAAGCTCCGATTACAAACTAATAGGTATTACCGATTCTGTTGATCAGAATAAAATCAATAATAATTCATCTACGAGTCATTACGGTACAGTTAGTTATTTTGAACCTTTATCGAAACATTGGAAAGTAAACTTTAATTACCTGTATGAATTTGGTTTTTCTGATCAGGTGAAGGAGGCTAACGATAAGGTCAATGGAGTCTACAACGGATTTAGAGCTGAATTTTCCAATAATTTTGAAAATACCCGCGTTCAAAATAGAGGAGGCGCTGAAATGATCTATGAAAAAAGTAAGCACTACCTTTCCGGAGGCTTATTCTTTAGAAATATCAATATTGACAATCACAATTTAATCACGGATTCTGTCATCAATCAAAACATCAACAATTACCTGCCGAAATTCAAGTACGAGTACAAACCTTCGATGAGTAAGCGATTTACTGTAAATTACAATACAAGTTCCCAACAACCTAAAATAACAGACTTGCAGCCTGTATTGGACAATTCTAATCCAAATAGAATTCAGATTGGTAACCCAGACTTGAAGCCAAATTATGTGCATACGGTCAACGTGAATTTCAATACGTGGAATGCACTTTCGGGCAAATACATTTGGTCTGGAGGATCCGTTAACTTGACACAAAACGCCTTTGCAACTCAAACAGATTTCAATTCTTTTGGACAAACAACCTCCAAAACAATCAATGTTGATGGAAACATGAATGCCAATATTTATGCTGGAGGTGGTTATCCGATTCTAGATAGAAAAATTGAATTTCAACCCTCGTTAAGTGCATCGTTCAACCGATTCAAAAGTTATGTAGGGTCATTAGAGAACGTAACAGATAACTATGCCATCACACCTGAGTTTGATGTTGACTTCGAATGGGATTCGTTGGAAATTAATTTCAAATCAAGTTATTCTTACAACAATCCTATTAGTTCATTGAGTTCTGTGTCGAATACTCCATTTTCAATTACAAATATTTCACTCGGAATCGATTGGAAATTTCCGAATGGTGTGGGTGTGAAAGTAGATGGCAACTACACAAAGAACAATCAACCTGGAAGAGGATTTTATGACACAGAATTCTTTGTCTTCAATGCAGAGTTGAACAAGAAATTCCTTAAAACTCAAAACTTGACCGTTTCCTTGGTTGGTAATGATCTTCTCAATCAAAACATCAATGCTACCCGATCAGTCAATGGAAATGCTGTGACAGATTTTCGTACAACGATTATTTCCAGGTATTTCCTGCTAAAAGCAAACTACAGATTTAACAACAGAAAAACGAAAGAAGATGATTTTAAAGGCTGGCATTAATCGATTTTTTATCATAGCAGGATTACTTGTTTTGGGCCACAATTTAGTTGCCCAAGTCAACACGGGCAGAATCGTTTTCGAGCGTAAAACAAACTTGAAAAAACGTTTTGGTGATAATCCTAGAATGAAGAATTTCATAACGGAGGAGAACAAATACCGCATCGAAAATTTCGAATTATTTTTTAATGACACATCGTGCGTATTTCGACCTATTCCTGAGGATGAGGTGTCTTCACAGCAAGGATTCATGAAGTTTTTGACCAATAAAAATACGGTTTATCAAAACCTGAACAAAAAGGAGAAATTCATCATAATGGATTTGTGGGGAAATAGCGCCTACATCAAAGACACGATGGATAAACGTTCATGGAAGATTACCGAAAGCACTAGAAATATTAGCGGATATGATTGTCGCAAGGCCATTTGGCAGATGAACGATTCTACGCGAATCTATGCATGGTTTTCTGTTGATATCGTTCCCTCCATTGGTCCAGAAGGATTTCAAGGTTTGCCAGGCGCAATATTGGGTATGGCAACCGAAGATGGAGGTGTGATTTACTTTGCGAAAGAAGTGAAACAAATGGAACTCCCTGCAGGTGTTTTGCTTTATGATGCGAAAGGAAAGGATATTTACAACGAAGAGCAATTAAAAGAAATGCTGAAAGAGCGTATGTCACAATGGGTGAAACCCAAAGACCTTGAAGCGATGTTCGCTTGGTTATAGTTTATTAATAAACAGTTTCTGCAACAACCTCCTTCACTTCAGGTAGGTGAGATTTCAATAGGTTTTCAATTCCACCTTTCAATGTCGCAGTTGAAGAAGGACATCCGGCACATGATCCGCGCATTGCAACGGTTACCGTTCCTTCGTTGTAACCAAGGAATTCAATCGCACCACCATCATTTTCTACAGCTGGACGCACATATTCATCCAATAAACCGCGTATGGCGTCATCGTATTCTGATGGAGCATATTCTTTTATTTCACCCGAAACTTCTGTCGCAGGTTTTGGAGCAGGCATTTGAATGAGCACATCTTTGCCTTCAGCAATCCAATCTTTTACAAATTCTCGCAATTCCATTGTGATAAAATCCCAAGGAACATTGTCCGTTTTTGTAATCGTTACAAAGTTGGCCGCAATAAAAACATTTTTAACAAACGGGAACTGCAGAAGTTGCTCCGCCATCGGCGAATATCCCTTCGCGTCTGCAGAAGACGAAAACTCCACTGAATCACCGGAAATCAGCAAGTATTTATTCGCAACGAATTTCATTGTTGATGGATTTGGTGTCATCTCTGCGTAAACAGTCACTGGAACATTCATGGTAAAAAGTATTTAGCACAAAATTAACTTAAAGTTCCAAGAATACCGTTGTTTATTTTTGGGATAATTCTTTCATTCAGCTAAATTTGTTGGATGAAAACATTGCGCTGCATAGCCGTCCTTCATTTCATCCTTCTGCTTTTCTTAGGCAATGTAGGCGTGCCCGTTTTCACCCATTCCTGCAAAGAGGACGGAACATTTAAATCCTACTTTGTTGAATTAAAAAATCATTGCAACGACGAAGGAAAATCTGGTTTGCCTCCATGCTGTCAAAGAAAATTTGATGGACAACCCGTTCAACAATTAAAAGAAGACTGTTGTGAAAGCGATGTCAATGTTTTCAAGATAAAAAACAGCTTTAATCATCAAAAAGTTAATCTCGAAAAGACATTGGAATCAAGTCCAGTTTTTTCGGTAGCTATACCTACAGGGCTTCGTTTCCAAAGATTTGAATTGCATACGGTCAAAAACAACCTGCGTCCACCGCCCTTATTAAGGCTAGGGAAGGACATTCTTATTCAGCACCAGGTATTTCGTATATAGTATTAGAATGTACAATTTGTTCATTCTAAATTACTTATATGAGAAAAATTAAATTAATTGTTTACTTTCTTCTTTTCTTCCATGTCAAAATAGTTGCCCAGTTAAAAGGCATTGTACGTGGATCAGATGGCATAAAAAAAGAAGCACTTTATGGGGCAAGAATAAAATTGCTCCAAAGTCAAATTGCCGTTTTAACGGATGAAACGGGTCATTTTGAACTTACGTTACCCAAAAACTTGCCCGATACGCTTGTCATTCAGGCGAAAGGCTACAATCCAGATACCTTATTGGTATTCAAAGATGACCGCTTCATTTCATTGGAAATCGTTCTGTTTGCTGAAAAAATATTGCCTGAAGTACTCATTGAAGTGCGACGAAATACACACAGCATTAATCGCATGAAAACCTTGCATGTGGAAGAATTGACATCCGGTGAATTGCGAAAAGCCGCCTGCTGTAATCTTTCAGAATCCTTTGAAACCAATGCTTCGGTTGATGTCAATATTACGGATGCTGTTTCAGGGGCAAAGAAAATTCAACTCATGGGGTTGGACGGGGTGTATACTCAAATCCAAATGGAAAACATTCCTTATTTACGAGGGTTGGAAAGTTCATACGGACTGAATTCTATGTCGGGTACTTGGATCGAATCCATACAGATTACCAAAGGAACTGGAAATGTTGTGAATGGCTATGAATCGATGGCTGGGCTGATCAACCTTGAATTGAAAAAGCCGGATTCGATGGAAAAATTGTTTGTCAATGCCTATTCCAGTATTTATGGCAGAGAGGAAATAAACCTAAATGCCGGACATAAATTAAATGAACGGTTGAGCACGGGATGGTTTGCCCACGCTTCAGGCATGTTTGGCGAGATGGATAACAACAAAGATGGATTTCGAGATGTGCCGATGGGTAACAATTTCGCTTTCATGAACCGTTGGCATTATCAAGGTAAAAAAATGGAAGCACAGTTTGGCGCCAATGCCTACTTGGATCAGAAATTGGGAGGACAACTCGGTTATAAATCCTCATCAAGCAGTAAGTATGGGGTTGAATTAGACTCCCGACATTTGGATGCATTTGCGAAAACGGGTTTCTTTATGAAAAAGCCATACAATTCTATTGGGGTGGTTTACAATGTAAAATATCAGACCGTCAATGCACTATTTGGCCATAGAAGTTTTAATGGCGAAGAAAAAAGGGCTTATATCAATGCGATTTTTGACGGTATAATTGGAACAACTGATCATAAGATTAAATTAGGTATGAGCGCTGTGGCAGTTGATTTGAAGCAGCAATTGGATACGCTAGAGAAGAATCGAAGGGAAATCGTGCCAGGCATTTTTGGCGAGTACACCTACACCGGAATGCGATTTACATCAGTAGTTGGTTCCAGACTCGATTATCACAATCTTTTTGGTTGGCAATTCTCACCACGATTACATGCAAAATATGTGCTGACCGAAAAAACCGATTTACGCTTTACGGCTGGAAAAGGATGGCGCGTTCCAAATTACATGATTGATAATATTTCGCTTTTGGCAACATCAAAAGCTTGGATGCCGCTTAGTGATTTGAAGCCCGAAATTTCCTGGAACATTGGCGGATCATTTGTTCAGGAAATGAAACTTTTTAAACAGAAAGCTTCTTTATCATTGGATTTTTATCATACGCAGTTCGTCAATCAATTGATTGTGGACCGTGAAGGCAGTGAGATTCGTTTTTCAAACGAAACAGGTTTGTCGTATTCGAATAGTTTTCAAGGGGAATTCAGCTTTAATTTGCTGAAAAACTGGGACATGCGATTTGCTTATAAGTACCTGGATGTAAAAGCTAAATATGGAGGAGAAATACAGCAGCAGGCTATGATTCCTCGGAACCGAGCTTTGTTTAATACGGGGTATAAAAGTCGCAACAAACGCTGGGAGTACAACCTCACTGTATCAGTAATTGGTCAATCAAGACTTCCCGGAATTCTCCCAACAGATGGCTACGCCTATGGAAAAACGTATGCCTTGGTGAATGCTCAACTAACGCATAATTATAAGAAATGGGAATTCTACTTGGGAGGTGAAAATCTTACCAATTACATTCAAAAAAATGCCATCGTGGATGCTCAGAATCCCTTTGGAAGCAAATTTGATGCAACCGAAATTTGGGCACCAGTAATGGGAATTAATATATATGCAGGACTGCGTTTTGCAATAAAAAGAGAAACAAAAAAATAATTACTTTAAAATTTAAAATCATGAAAAATGTACTTTTAACATTAATGGCTGTTTTTATTTTCAATGGCCTATATGCACAAGAGAAAAAATCAAAATTTGAAACTGTTACAATTCAAACTTCAGCGCAATGCGGCGATTGTAAAACAAGAATTGAAGATGGGCTCAACTATACAAAAGGAGTGAAGTTTGCAGAATTGGATTTAATTACAAAAAAGGTAACTGTAAAATATGCCTCCAAAAAGATCTCACTTCAACAAGTGAAGGAAAAAATTAATTCCATCGGTTACGACGCAGATGAAATGAAAGCAAATCCTGAATCGATTCTTAAATTGCCCGCGTGTTGTCAGCCTGGAGGAATGAAGCAATAAAATATTTCACATCTTTCACACTTGTTTTAATTGATTTGTTTTGAATTCCTTTCATTTATACTAATTTTGGGCATCCATTAAATATTTAAAGTAAAAGATGTCATATTTGTTTACATCGGAGTCCGTTTCAGAGGGGCATCCTGATAAAGTTTCAGATCAAATTTCAGATGCTTTGATCGACCATTTCATGGCTTTTGATCCAACGTCAAAAGTTGCTTGTGAAACATTGGTAACTACTGGTCAAGTTGTACTTGCTGGGGAGATCAAAACGAACACCTATTTGGATGTTCAATCGATTGCTCGCGAAACGATTAGAAAAATCGGATACACGAAATCTGAGTATATGTTCGATGCAAGTTCTTGTGGAATTCTTTCTGCACTTCACGATCAGTCTTCAGATATCAATCAGGGAGTTGAAAGAACAAATCCAGAAGACCAAGGAGCAGGTGACCAAGGGATGATGTTTGGATATGCTACGAAAGAAACTGAAAACTATATGCCGTTGGCATTGGATCTAGCACACAAGATTCTTCAGGAGCTATCATACATTCGTAACAATGAACCAAGTTTGATCGGATATCTTCGTCCAGACGCAAAGTCTCAAGTTACTATTGAATATTCTGATGACAATGTTCCTCAGCGTATTGATACAATTGTTGTTTCTACACAGCACGATGATTTTGATGTTGAGGCAGCAATGCTTGCGAAAATCAAAGAAGATATTATCAACATCGTTATTCCACGTGTTAAGGCGAAATTGAAGCCTGAATTACAAGGATTGTTTACGAACGATATTACATACCACATCAACCCAACAGGGAAATTTGTAATTGGTGGTCCACATGGCGATACAGGTTTGACGGGTCGTAAAATCATCGTAGATACATATGGTGGTAAAGGTGCTCATGGTGGTGGGGCTTTTTCAGGTAAAGATCCATCTAAAGTGGACCGTTCTGCAGCGTATGCAACACGTCACATAGCTAAAAACATGGTTGCAGCTGGATTGTGTGATGAGGTGTTGGTGCAAGTTTCTTATGCAATCGGTGTAGCGAAACCTTGTGGCTTATTCGTCAATACTTACGGCACGTCCAAAGTAAATATGACTGATGGTGATATCGCACGCAAAATAGAAGAGATTTTTGATATGCGTCCATATTTTATTGAGCAACGATTGAAATTGAGAAACCCAATGTATTCAGAAACTGCAGCTTACGGCCATATGGGTCGCAAGAATGAAGTGGTTACGAAGTCATTCACTGCACCAGATGGAACAGTAAAAGTGATGGATGTAGAGTTGTTTACATGGGAAAAATTAGACTACGTTGACAAGGTGAAAGCTGCGTTTGGAGTTTAATTGAATCAAAAATAATACAGAAATCCCGCTCACAAGGCGGGATTTTTTTGTTACATAACCAATAAACAAGTTTAAAGACCAGAGTAACCGCTTATCATTCTTTAGGTGTGCCAAACCACTATCTTTCGTAATTTAGATTAAAATTAATTTTTATGAAAATTGTTAGCCTTGTTGTAGCCTTTATTGGTTTGAGTTTTATATCATCTGCACAAACTGCTGAAGATATTATTGACAAATACATCCAAAATCTTGGTGGAATTGAGAAATTGAATTCAATCAAAAGTATTGAAATGAAAGCAAAAGTGGATTATGGCGGGATGTCTATTCCGATTCAAATGATTTCACTTCGTGATGGCCGAACGATTTCAAAAATTAGTTTTCAAGGACAAGAAATGAGTCAAGGTGCGTATGATGGAACGACCTCTTGGGGAACGAATTTCATGACAATGAAACCTGAAAAAAATGACGCTGAAACAACTGAAAACGTAAAGCGTCAATCCTCAGATTTTATGACTCCTATGCTGGATTACAAGACAAAAGGATACTCAGTGGAAATGCTTCCAAATGAAACGATCGAAGGTGTTGAGTGTTTCAAACTTAAAGTGACCAAAAAACCGCAGCTTGCAGAAGGAAAAGACATTCCAAATATCGAGTTCTATTATTTTGATAAAGAAAATTATGTACCAATCGTTGTTGAAGCAGAAATTCCTTCTGGTCAAATGAAAGGACAAATTTCACAAACTGTGTTCTCAGATTATCAAGAAGTGCAAGGAATTTTCTTCCCGTTTTCAATGACACAAAAATTGAAAGATGGCGAAGGTCAAACTATTGTTTTTGAATCGATTGAGATGAATAAAACATACGAGGATTCTATTTTTAAATTTCCTGGAGAGTAATTCTAAACACATCTAATAAAACTGATATGAAATAGCCATGCAAATACTTCGCGCAAGCACAAATGAAAATAACATGGCGTATTCCATATGACCTTTAAAAGACAATTTATTTACATATGAAAAAGATTTTTTCATTCCTAAGCTTATCTTGCTTGATTTTGCAGGCACATTCACAAGAGACAGTTACACTGCAAGGCAAAGAACTTTTTGGAGACTTGAAAGCCAGACAAATTGGTCCGGCATTGATGAGCGGTCGTGTAAGTGATATTGAAGGCCACCCGTCCAATTCGCGTGTAATGTACATTGGAACTGCAGGTGGAGGTGTTTGGAAGTCCCAGGATGGTGGGGTACAATTTTATTCAGTTTTTGATGATTACCCCCAATCGATCGGTTCGGTTGCAATAGATCCTGCAGATCCGGACAATACGGTTTGGGTTGGTACAGGTGAGGTTTGGACAAGAAACAGCGTGTCAATTGGTAATGGTGTGTACCGCACATTGGATGGCGGAAAGAATTGGTCGCATTTGGGACTCGAAAAAACAGAGCGAATTGCGTCTATTGAGGTTGATCCGAAAGACAAGAACACAGTCTACGTTGCTGCAATGGGAGCACTTTGGGGAGACAGTGAAGATCGTGGGGTATACAAAACAATAGATGGCGGTAAGACCTGGAACAAAATACTTTATGTCAATGCCACAACAGGTTGTTCTGATTTAGTAATGGATCCAAATGACCCTTCTGTGCTTTATGCCTCTTTTTGGGAATTCCGGAGAACAGCATGGTCTTTTAATTCCGGTGGATTAAATAGTTCACTTTATAAAAGTACTGATGCCGGTAAAACTTGGACGAAAATTCAAACTGGCTTCCCACAAGGCAAACTTGGAAGAATCGCCGTAACAGTGGCGCCTTCCAATTCAAAGATACTTTATGCCGTTGTTGAAGCGGAAAAAGCAGAACAAAAAGGCCTGTATCGTTCAGACGATGCTGGTGCAACTTGGAAACACTTAAATAGCGATTTTGAGTTGACAGTGCGACCGTTTTATTTTTCAAGAATTGTTGTGGATCCGCGCGATCCAGAAACAGTTGTGAAAGCGGGATTATCGGGTTCTATTAGTCACGATGGAGGAAAGACTTTCAAAGGATTAGGATTCATGCATTCAGACATTCACGACATTTGGTTTGATGTGAAAGATTCAGACCGCATGATGGTTGCAACAGATGGCGGATTGTACCGTTCGCTGAATGGAGGAACAACGATGGAAATTGTAGAGAACCTGCCAATTTGTATGTTCTATCATGTTAGTTGTGACAATCAATCACCGTATAACATTTACGGAGGATTGCAAGACAATGGCTCATGGTTTGGGCCATCGGCAAGTCCTGGAGGAATTGAGGCACGCGATTGGGAATCGATTGGTATGGGAGATGGTTTCCGTGTGTATCCTCATCCTACGAATCCGAAGATCATGTATTCTGAAATGCAGGGAGCCGAAGCTGTTTGGCGTTACGATATAGAAAAGAAACAAACGAAGATTGTTAAACCTTTTCCTGTTCAGGGTGATCCAAAATTGCGCTTTAACTGGAATGCCGCAATTACGACGAGCTCGCATGCGCCAGATCGTCTATACATCGGTAGTCAGTTTTTACACAAGTCGGATGACATGGGCAACAATTGGGTAAAGATCTCACCGGATTTGACCACTAACAATCCTGCTAAACAAAATCAGGTAGAATCGGGTGGCTTATCCGCTGATAATTCTGGAGCCGAAAACCATTGTACCATTTTCACAATTGCTGAATCACCTTTGGATCAAAATCAGATTTGGATTGGAACAGATGACGGCAATATACAACTCACAAAAGATGGTGGTAAAACGTGGTCGAATTTAACAGCAAACATCAAAGGTATTCCAGCAAATACTTGGTGCTATCACATCGAAGCGAGTACATTCGATAAAGGAACTGCCTATGCTGTTTTTGATGGGCATACGCGCAATGACAAAAACGTATATGTATACAAAACCACTGATTTTGGTTCGACATGGAAATCGATTGTTACAACAGATATTAGCGGTTTTGCACGCAATATTCAAGAAGATCGTGTGAATCCAAATTTACTTTATTTGGGAACAGAATTTGGCTTATTCGTAACCATTGATGGAGGTAAAAGTTGGTCAAAATTTACCAACGGAGTACCTGCTGCAGCTGTTCATTATATTGAACAACATCCTAAAACAAATGACCTTATTTTGGGTACGCATGGTCGTGGAATTATCATTGTAGACGACATCAGTCCACTTAGAGAGTTAACATCTGATGTGTTGGCAAAACCTTTGCATTTTTTCACTGGAAAGCCAGTTGAAATGAATGAATCAAGCACTTTTGGCGGGTCGAGTGGAGAAACTCAATTTGTTGGTGCGAATCCGTCAAGTTCAGCGAAGATCATTTACTATCTTTCTAAAAGACACACGTTTGGAAAAATGACGCTTGATATTTACGATGAAAAGAATAATTGGATCAATAACATTGCTCCCGGAAAGCAAAAGGGAATCAATATCGTTGAATGGGGATACAATTCGATGGCACCTAAAGTGGCATCGGGAAAAACCATAGATGGTGCTGCGATGTTCGCTCCACGCGTTCCAGCTGGAAAATACAAAGTTGTCATCACCAAAGGATCTGAAAAATTTGAATCATGGATCGAATTGAAGTACCCAGAGAAAACTGTCTTTACACTCGAAGAACGCAAATTACAGCAAGAAACGACGAATACACTTTACAGCATGACCGAGGAACTTGCATATATGGTGTATGAAATTGACGAATTGCTTACTCACAGTGCCAAAGTCATAAATGAAAATGCAGCGTTGAAAAAGCAAGCAACGAAACTGAATGCTGACCTCAACAAATTGAAGGACGTACTCGTGATAACAAAAGGTGATAATTACGTTGGAGCAGGTGAAAAACAGTTGCGTGAAAAAATCGGAGATCTTTACAGCACAATTGGTTCCTATTATGGGGCACCATCGCAGTCTCAGCTTGAAACATTAAAGATGCTTCAAACGAAATTGAATGAGGGGAAATCGACTTTCAAAACGATCAAAGATCAGCAAGTTGGCAAATACAAGGCGTCAACAGAAAAGGCCGGCATCAAGTTTATTGAGCTGAAATCATTCGAGGAATTTGTAAAGAAAAATTGAGCGAATCTATATTAGAAATCACAGTGTGGTTGTTTAATTATGATTCTGTCAGTCCCATCAAATTGTGGGGATTGAAACGAGAGAACCTTAAGGGGTTTTCTCGATAGTACTTTTGTAACAGCGTGCTTACTGCCCATAGGGATGTTTAAATAATCGCCTTTTTTTACAATTTGTTTCAATCCATCTACAGTCATTTCAGCTTTGCCTTCAAGCACATAAATGTTTTCCGTATGCGTTTGATGGTAATGTTCAAGGACATCCTTTTTTACCCAAATGATGAATGTACTTTGCAATGAATCGTCAGCAATTTTTTTCGAATAAACATTGTCAAATCCTTTATCTGGTAAAATATCTTTTAGTTCAGTAGTGTTTTGACCAACAATGAGAATTGGATGGGCAAATAAGCATAATAGAAGGACTTTCATAGAAAGAATTTAAACCTAATTTAATCAAAAATTCAGTAGATTCAATCTGTGTGATGAGCCGAACAAAAAAATGGTTTGACATGTTTCAAGTGTGATGAAGATTCAAAAACTTAACGAAGACAGTTCATGGATGTGGGAGTTCGACGGCCTTAAAATAATGGTTGATCCATGGTTTACACCTTCGCAGATTGATTTGCATCCACTTTTCAGTGAACAATTCCACCTTCAAAAACAACCAGATCCTGCTTTGCTTGATCGACCAGATTTTATATTTATTTCACACCCCTTTTCCGACCATTGCAATAAAGAGACCTTGCTTCAATTTGATCCAAAGATTCCAATCATTGCGAAAAAAAGCATTCTGAATAAAATCAGAAAATGGCAGCACTTTAAAGAGTTGATAGCACTGCATCACGCTCCATTTAAGATTAGTTTAATTTCTAATCGCTCGATCTTTGATCCTGTTCACGAAGCTTATTTGATAGAATCAAACAACGTGAAACTATTGTATGCTCCGCACGGAAGCAAGGTTCGAGTTTTTCCCAAAGTTGATATTGTCATTACTACGACCACCACTTACCGACTCCCTTTCTGGTTGGGCGGAACGATCAATTTAGGATTGCAAAATGCCTTAAGTCTGAAAGAATGTTGTGGCGCTCGTCATTTAATAGGATCGCATGATGAACAAAAAAGAGGAACAGGATTGGTTGAAAGGCTGGCAAAAAAGAACTATCCCGAAGATAGTGAGGGCTGTATCCATCTTGAAGTAGGGAAGATGATAAGTTTTTAGGGGAGATAAGGAGACCTATTATTTCTATATGCTAGATTAATTAATTTTTTTAATGGAATATTCTTGGTTTAAAAGAATATTATCGAAGCACATTAACATGACCCATTTTCTCTTGAGCTTCTTCATTTTGTAAACCGTTAAAAATAATTTTCCAGGTATATGTTCCATCTTGCACTCGATCTATTTCGTTTTCACTTCCATAACTTCCATCCCAGCCAACATTAGGATTATGCGATTCAAAAACGACTTGACCCCAACGGTTATATATGAGAAGTGTGTATTTCGTTTCGTCGATTCCTGATGTAATAACTGGAAGGAACACATCATTGGTTCCGTCACCATTCGGCGTAAATGTATTCGGAACATAAAGTACCAGGTCTTCATATACCGTAACCGTAAAGTAGGAGCTGTCATAACATCCCAATTCATTGTATGCATACAGTGTCACTGAATAGTCTCCGGGGATGGCTGGATATTCGTGAATCGGATTGGTTGATAAACTTGTGGTGCCGTCTCCGAATTCCCATAAATAAGTATAGCTGTTAGTTGATAAATTGGTGAATTCAAAGATTGGTTCCGTGGTCAACATGGAATCGGGATTTGCAATGAAATCAGCAGTTGGAACATCATATGCACAGATCATATCCTCCTGTTCCAATGTAGAACTACAACCCGCATCATTGGTTACTGTAAGTGAGATATCATAACAACCTTCAGTATTGAATTGGTGATCTATGGCATACGGTTGATTTGAAGTTTCTCCATCACCGAAATCCCAGAAAAGTGCTGTGTTTGGATCATTTACGGTGTCCGTGAATATCACGTTGAACAAGACACACCCTTCAGTCGAAGAGGTTGCGAAGCCAACTATCGGACTTGCAAGGATTGTTAAAGGTTGTATTAAACTGTCAACACAACCAGTTTCAAGATTCGTTGCTGTGAGAGAAACATTATAGGTTCCGTAGGAGTCAAAAATGTTCACCGGATTTTCCTGAGTTGAATAATTACCATCAGCAAAATTCCATACATAGTTATTATTACCAGGAGTATTATTCATAAATTGGATTGGATCCAGGTTACAGAATGGGGCATTTATCGCCTCAAATTGAACGTCTGGCAATGGATTTACCTGAACTGCAATATTGAATGGTCCCGAATTGCAACCAAAATCTATTGTTTCCAGATAGATGGTATAATTCACTATCTGGGCGCTATTTGTATTATTGACCAATAAGTCATTGATGTAGTTCGAATTCTGAAGAGTCAGCGTTTCTCCTGTCACATCTGTATTGTTGTTCCCATTCCAAGTAACCTGACTTGATACATTGGCATTAACGGTAAGCTCTACAAATTGATTCGAACATATTTCAGTACCGCCGGAGATCGGTAAAGCGGAAGGGTTCACCGTAATAGTGAAATCCTGAGGCGAACCAGTGCATGTTACACCTAAATTACTATAGCTTGGTGTAACGTTGAAATTCGCAGTTTGAGGTATGGTTGAAGTATTGGTTGCGGCGAATACCGGAATATTGCCTATACCGTTTGCCCCAATACCAATCGATGTAAGATCGTTTGTCCAGCTATATATTGTACCATTCACTGGGCCATTGAAAATCACTGGATTTGTAAGCTCTGTATTACAGTAAGTTAAATTAACCGGATCCGAAACAGAAGGTGTTGGATTTACAGTAATAGTTGACGAAATAGGGGCGCCTGTGCATGTGAGTCCTGCATTAGAGAAAGATGGCGTTACTATGATCTGCGCCGTAGAAGGAGTGTTGGAGGAATTTACAGTAATGAAAGAAGGTATATCATTAACACCTGATGCACCCAATCCAATACTTGTATTCGAATTGATCCAGTTGTAAGTTGAGTTATTTACAGATGATGTGAAATCTACCGTTTGAGTAATACTACCGTTACAAAGAACCTGATCGGTTGGGTCTACCATGATAGGTGTTGGATTGACCGTTATTGTAAACACTTCAGGATTCCCTGTACACGTAATAGTGTTAGTATAAGACGGTGTAACGACCACTGTACTAGTTTCAGGATTTGAAAGGGAAGAAGGTGTCACAAAACTGTTAATGTTCCCTTGACCATTTGTAACCAAACCTGTAAGTGTATTGTTGTTGGTCCAGGTATAAACAGCATTAGATACACCACCGTTAAAGATGACATTATTTGTCGTACTTCCTCCACAAACAATTTGATTTTCAGGATCTACAACATTTGGTGTAGGATTTACGGTGATTGTAAATGTTTCAGGATCACCACTGCATATTCCTCCGTTTAACGTTATGGAAGGAAGCACGGTTACTGTTGCAACCGCAGGAAGAGATTGACTGTTGCCAACAACAAATGGGGAGATGTTGCCTGTCCCATTTACAGGTAAACCTATACTTGAATTGGTATTCGACCATGTATATGTTGTTCCAGATACCGGTCCGGAGAATAAAATATTCTGTGAAAGAGTACCAGAACAGTAAATGCTATTGGCAACATCGTTTACCATTGGCCTTGGATTCACACTGATCGTAAATACTTCCGGCTCACTGTAACAGGTTGAATTATTAAATGTTGATGAAGCGATTACACTTATGGTTGCAGTGACAATGGATGGTGAATTGTTGGTGGCTGTAAATGGTGGAATATTGCCCGTACCACTTGCTCCTAAACCAATATTAGTATTGTTATTTGTCCAGTTGTAAGTAACTCCGGTAGCATTGCTTGTGAACACAATTTGTCCGTTGGCATCATTTGCACATATTGTAATATCCGAAACATTATTTATAATCGGAACAGGATTGACTGAAATCGAGAATAATTGTGGTGTTCCGGTACAAGTAATACTGTTGTTTGTATAGCTCGGTGTTACAGAGAAATTACCGGTAAGTACTCCTGATGTATTATTTGTTCCTACAAAAGAAGGTATGTTTCCTTGACCCGTAGTTGCAATACCAATACCTGAATTCGAATTCGTCCAGTTGTATGAAGAATTGTTTGCAGTACTTACGAAGTTAACAGGAAGAGAATTATCTCCCAAACAGATTACTTGGCTTTGAATTGGAGAAAGCACAGGAACCGGATTTACGGATACCGTAAATTGAATGGATGAACCATTACATGTAAGGCCTGAATTTGTAAAAGACGGAGTTACCGTAAATGTGCCAGTTTGAGCATTATTACTGGAATTAGCTGATGTAAATGAGATATCCCCTGTCCCGGCACTTGCCGCCCCGATAACCGTATTGGAGTTCGTCCAGTTGTAAACGGTATTCACTACAGAAGTAGATGATCCCAGATCAACAAGCACGGGACTGTTTGCACAAACAGTTTGATCTGTCACAGGTAACACATCCGGAACAGGGTTCACAGAGATGGTAAACTGCTGGTTGACACCCGTACATGTGATGCTGTTGTTGGTGTAAGTAGGAGTGACCTGTACCGTTCCTATAATGGTATTTGAACCATTATTAGTTCCTACGAAAGCTGGAATGTTACCCGATCCGTTGGATGGTAAACCAATGGCAGGATTGGAGTTTGTCCACGAGAAGGAACTATTGGTAACATTGCTCACAAAGTTTACAGGTGAGGTATTGGTATTGGCACATACAAGCTGGTTAGGAACAGCGGAGAGCACAGGAACTGGATTCACCGCAATGGTGAACTGTGTTGGATCTCCAAGACAAGTAAGACCAAGATTGGAGAACTGAGGTGTGACCTCAAATGTACCAGTGATAGGAGCATTTGAAGTATTGGTAGCTGTAAAGGAGAT
>CAISOQ010000403.1 GCA_903887095.1 uncultured Flavobacteriia bacterium | reverse complement strand
TTATCACATTCATAATAAAACCATACTTCACCATCTGATTAACGTGCAAATAACCTGAGGAAAAGACAATTGCATTTGGAGGTGTGCCAACCGGCAACATAAAAGCAAGACTGGCGCCCAAAGTAAGTGGTATGCACAGCTGCTCCAATGGAATCCCTAATTCAATAGCAAATTTTGCCACTATAGGAACAAAGATGCTAACCATTGCAAGATTGGATAGTACTTCAGAAGCGAACACAGCAACTATAATTAAAAAAAGTACGAGTGAAGCAAAGGTCCAATTACTCATCGTTTCAAACAAAACCGACAGTTGCTCGATCACCCCATTTTTTTCTAGAATAGCAGCCAATGCTAATCCACCCCCAAACAAAATCAAAATACCCCAAGGAATCTTCTCAGTATCTTTCCAACTCAATATTTTCTTATTTGGCTCGCTGCTTGGTAAAAGGAATAGTAGTATTCCTCCTAAAATTGCAGCATTTTCATCACGGTATGAAAATCCTAAAATTGGAACAAGTAAATCTTTAAATGACCATAGCAAAACCACACCTAAAAAGACTAGAACTACCTTTTTCTGATCCTTTGTCCAAGGTGTTTTATGTAATATAAATTCGTCATGTGTATCTTTTCGTTCTTTTCCCAGTAAAAAATAAAACACTCCGTAAGTAGCCAACAACATGCAAATACTTAATGGGAATCCGATTTTCATCCAGGAAAAGAAATCCACTGTGACATCAAAATTCTTCTCTAAAATACTTGCCATTTGCGTATTTGGAGGAGATCCAATGAGCGTTCCTACTCCACCGATACTGGATGCATAGGCAACAGACAACATCAAGAAGATTGGAAATTTCGAATGCTGCTGATCTTTCGGCATCGCATGAATAATTGCTGTAGCCATCGGTAACATCATCAATGCAGTTGCCGTATTGGAAATCCACATACTAATCAATCCAGTACTGAATAAGAAGCCCAATAATATTCTAGATTTCGACTTTCCTACAACTGAAATAATACCTCTTGCCACTTGCTCATGTACATTCCATTTTTCTAATCCCAAGGCAAGTACAAAACCTCCAAAAAACAAATAGACATTCCCATCACCATAGCTAGAGGCCAGATCCTCTTTGTTTAACAACCCAAGCGGGATTGCTAAAATCATTGGAAATAATGCTGTAACATATACCGGGATAACCTCAAAAACCCAGAAATAAATCATTAAACCACTTAATGCAATGGCATTCCAAAAATTATCTTTTGCACCGGTTACAAAAAGTATCATTGCAAACATGAATAATCCAACAGCAATAATTAAATTTTTCATTGATTTCCCCATAATTAATTCAATAAAAAAGCGGACTTGACGCCCGCTTGTATGATTTAAAAATATTCGTGCGTTATTAGCTTAAAGCATTCAACTTATTGATGAAATCAATCGCTGCATCCTCAATTTCATCTCTCAAAGGACGGAAATCAGCCTTTGTTTTTGAAGAATTGATTTTTTCTAGCATTAAATCTTGAAAATCAGCTGCTTCATCAATAATCGTATCCGCCTTTTCTGTTTTAGCGGCATCCAACGACTGAATAACATAACATTCTTCAACGATGTCATATACCATGTTATTCAGGTTTCTCTTTAAAAATCTTCTGCTTGCCATAATTTTATTTTTAGTAAAAGTATTTAATCTTCGAATGAAATATAATTTTTCGATGCAAAGATTTAAACAATAAATAGTTACAAACAAAAAGCACCGCTTTCACGGTGCCTTTTAACATTATGCTTGAGGAGCTTCCTCTTTTCTTTCTGGTCTTGGAAGAAGAACCTTACGAGACAATTTCCATTTTTTAGTTTTTGGATCTTTACCAACCACTTTAAATTTCAATACATCACCTTCTTTACAAACGTCTTCCATTTTAGCAACTTTCTCCCATGAAAATTCTGAAATATGAATCAATCCATCTGTTCCTGGAAGTATTTCTACGAAACAACCGAAATCTTTTACTGATTTCACTTTTCCTTCATATTCTGCTCCTTCTTCTACCATTGGAGGGAATGCAATTTGTTTAATGCGACGTGTCGCTTCATTCATGTCATCAGCATTGTTTGACATAATTTGAACGCGACCTTCACCTGTAGGTAATTCCTCTATAGTGATTGTCGTATTAGTTTCTTTTTGCATTGCTTGAATGATTTTACCTCCAGGTCCGATAATCGCACCAATCATCTCATTAGGAACGTTGAACGCTTCAATACGAGGTGTTTGTGGTTTGAAATCTGGATTTGGTTGAGCAATCGTTTCAATGATTTTATTCAAGATATGTAAACGTCCACCTCTTGCTTGCTCCAACGCTTGGATCAACACTTCGTATG
>CAISOQ010000402.1 GCA_903887095.1 uncultured Flavobacteriia bacterium | reverse complement strand
TTCCGGGTAGTTTTCTTATACCCGCATTGTTCTCTTCAAGAATTTGCTGGATTTCAATAATCGTATTGATGGTAAGGATATTTTTTTTCTGGATTGTTCTGAATCCATATAACATTGCCTCCCTATACCTCAATACTTCTTTGGTGGAAGTGTCGATTTGATCACCTTTTGCCGATAATGCTTGATATAACATATCTTGAGTAGTGATTACATTTTCTATTTCTGAACTTGCTCTTTCTTCTTTTAGAATAACCGCATTAAGTAAAATTTCTGGATTAGGTAAAATATTTATTATTCCTTTTAATTCAGCAAGTGCAACTGAGGATTTCACCAATTGCTTTAAAATAGTTACGGATTCAATAAATTCCTTTGCGGGGGGCAATATGGGCAGATCATTAAAAGGAATCTCATAGTTATCTTTTACGCCCCTTCTTTTTTTTGTCATGTATAGTATTTTAACTTAATCCTATTATCATGTAAATATATTGAATAAAATCATACATGATAACATTCTCATGTATAAATAATTCACTTTTACAATTCCATCGCAATTCGTTCTATATCTTCCCTCAAAAGGTTCGATATTTCAGACCTGTCGATCACAAAAAGCCCCTAAGAAAGGGGCTTTTTGAATTTTTGAAATAAGAAACGAAGAAATTATATTTCCTAACGCACTAGATTAACATGTCCAACCGCTGTTTTGCGGTCGTCGTTATTTTTTAATTTGATATTTACTTTCCAAGTATATATTCCGTCAGGAGCTTGCGCTGTGCTTGAGCCATTTCCAATCGATCCATCCCAACCTTCATTTGGATCTTTTGTTTCAAAAATTAATTCACCCCAACGGTTGTAAATAAATAATTCAAAGTTTTCAGCGTCAAAACCTGCAGTAAAAATTGGTTGAAAAGTTTGATTGAATTCGTTCCCATCAGGCGTGAATGCATTAGGGATGTAATAAATAAGTTGTTCTTGAAAAATTATTGTCGCAAAAGCTGAGTCAACGCAGCCTTGTGGAGAGAAAGCAACCAGCGTAACCAAATAGTTCCCTAAATTATTGCCAGCATAATCATGGCTCGGATTTTCAGCTGTTGAAATAGCAGTACTATCGCCAAATAACCATTCATAACTCGTACCACCCATGGTTTCATTTTCGAAGTCAACAAGTGTATGAAATTCATCAATGAAATAAGTTGAAGCACTAAAGTCTGCAATCGGAATTCCACTAGCACAAATTAAATCATTTGCAGTTGTTGTAGCCGAACAGCCTGTTTGTGTTGTTACGGTTAGCGAAATATCATAACAACCAGCTTGCTGAAAAGTGTATGATATTGTGCTGCAATCTTCTATATTAACACCATTGCCCATATTCCAAGTGCAAAGTGCTGACCCTGAACTCATATTTGTAAAGTTTACAGTCAAAGGCACACAACCCTGGTTCACGTCAGAACTAAACACTGCTGTTGGTATAGGATTGACGACCACGGTAAGTGTGGTGGTTGTTGCGCATTGTCCTGTATCTTGAGTAAATGTATATGTCGTAGTGGCTGTATTGTCAATAGTTGGTGCCCAACTTCCCGAAATCCCTTCGTTTGACGTTTCAGGTAATTGAAGTGGATCGCCTGCGCACAGGGGACCTGGATTTGTAAAAGTTGGAGTAACTACTGGGAGCACAGAGACAGTCATTGTAGCAGATGCAGCACATTGATTTGCTCCTGGTGTAAACGTGTAATTTGTGGTGGTATTAAAGTTTTCTGCCGGGCTCCATGATCCTGTGAAACCATCATTTGAGGTTGTTGGCAACGTAAAAGTTTCACCGGGACAGATGGGGTCAATTTGAGTAAATTGAGGCTGTGGAGATGTTAATGCCACACTCATGGTGGTTGAAGTTGCGCATTGTCCGGCATCTGGTGTAAAAGTAAAAAGTCCACCGCTTGCATTGCTGCTTGTTAAACTCCATGAGCCAGTGATTCCATTATTTGATGTATTCGAAATTGTGACAGATTGTAAATTACATACAGGATCGATTTGTGTAAAACTGGGAGTCACAGTTGAAATAATTGAAACAGTCATAGAGGCTGTTGTTGCACATTCTCCTCCATCTGGCGTAAATGTATAGAGCGTTGAATTTATATTATTTATTTGAGGAGACCATGATCCCGGAATTCCTTCTAGTGAACTTGATGGCAAAACGAAAGTACCACCTTCACAGACTGGTTCCACTTGTGTAAATGTTGACAATACCTCAGCATTAACGACAATGGTCATTGTTGTGTTAGTGGCACATTGACCGGCATCTGCAGTGAAAGAATGCAAGATATTCCCTGCATTTGCAGTAGAAATCATTCCAGGATTCCAAGTACCTGTTATGCCTTCTATGGATGATGACGGTAGCATAACTTGCGCTAAAATGGCATTCTGACAATAAGGCCCACTCTGAGTAAATGTTGGTGTAACAGAAGAATTTACTGAAACGGTCATTGTTGCAGTGTTTGCACAACCCGAAGCAGGTGTAAACGTATATTGTGTAGTAGTTGAATTATTAATTGAAGGAGACCATGCCCC
Organism: uncultured Flavobacteriia bacterium; assembly: GCA_903887095.1. Taxonomy (GTDB): domain Bacteria; phylum Bacteroidota; class Bacteroidia; order Flavobacteriales_D; family Crocinitomicaceae; genus M0103. The sequence continues at coordinate 158 of CAISOQ010000402.1, read as the reverse complement.
AGAAATTCCTTCTAATGATGATGGGGGCAGAGTAAAAGAACCTCCTGGACAAATTCCAGAAATCTGATTGAAGGTTGGTGTCTGTGAAGCAGGTTGGGCATTGATTGTTACACTCGCAGTGTTGGTGCAAGAGCCATTTGAGGCTGTGATTACATATG
>CAISOQ010000401.1 GCA_903887095.1 uncultured Flavobacteriia bacterium | reverse complement strand
TTATCAATATGTTCCATTTAAAAAACACTATGAGATCAAGGCAAAAATTGACACGATAGAAGTCAACAAAACTTTTGAGATTGGCCCATCAAATGAATTTACCACTATTGATGATTTGTTTCCCGGATTTAAAGAAGACACGAAGGTTACCGTTACGTTAATGTCTACAATTGATGGTTTAGAACTGACGTATGATTACAACCAACTCGAGGATTATAGCAATACACCCTTGCAATCCAAATCAGAAGTAAGTAACACATATTTATTTCGAAAAGCAGGTGAAACCAAGTTATATATCTGGAATCCTAAAAAGGTAAAAGGCAAAGTTTTAGTTAAAAGGCTAATTATAGAAAACACATCCTATCATCCTTTTCAAAAGAACTAACGGTAAAAATTCATCTCGTCAATATACTTGTGAACTGGCTCTGTGAGCAGATAACGAACATCTTTATTGTCTTTTATTGCTTGACGAATAAAACTCGCTGAAACTTTCATCACAGGCGCATCATCGCATAAAACCACATTGCTATTTTGAGCGAAATCATTTCCGATTTGTGCGTTGATAGTTGTAATCTCTGCTTCTTCTTGCGTGGTAAGAACGCGAGGGTAAACATAGATCTTATGATTTTTTAGTATAATCTCATGATTTTGCCATTTATGCAGCGTGCGAAGGTTGTCTTCGCCCATGATCAAGGCAAATTCGTGTTCTGGATGTTTTTCTTTTAGGTAGGCAAGTGTTGTGGCTGTATAACTTGGTTTTGGTAATTTGAATTCTATATCGCTGGCGCGCAACTTCGGATTGTCGTCAATAGCGATTTTCACCAAAGCCAAACGGTGATAATCAGCAAGGAGGCTTGACTTTTCTTTGAGCGGATTTTGTGGTGAAACAATGAGCCAAACTTGGTCAAGATCGGTGTATTCAGCCATGTAATTTGCAATCACTAAATGTCCTACATGAACCGGATTGTAAGTACCAAAATAAAGCCCAATTTTCATCCTTGAATAAATTGAGTAACCAAATTTTTGGCATTTTCAATGGCCTTGTCCAAGTCGGCATTGACCAAAATAGAATCGAATTCAGATGCCGTACTTAATTCTTTACTGGCTTTAGCCATTCGTTGTTGAATCTTATCTTCGGTTTCTGTGCTTCTATAACGTAATCGTTTTTCCAGTTCCTCATAACTCGGAGGTTGGACAAAAATCGCCAATGCATCAGCACCAAAAATCTTTTTCAGATTTAAACCACCGATAACGTCCACATCGAAAATGACAGCTTTCCCATTTTCCCAAATGCGCTCTACCTCTGATTTTAAGGTGCCATAATAATTGTTGGTGTAGACCTCTTCCCATTCAACAAAGGCACCGGCATCAATCTGTTTTTTAAATCCGTCAATCCCCAAAAAATGGTAATCTTTCCCATCTACTTCGTTTGGTCGAGGATCTCTGCTGCATGCAGAAACAGAAAATTCTAATCCAATCCCCGCATTTAGTAAGGCATGAACAATTGTCGTTTTTCCCGCTCCAGAAGGCGCTGAAAAGATAATACATTTGCCGTTCGCACTCATTTCAAAGGTAAATTACAACGTGTTCAGAATCTGTTCTTTGATTTTTTCAAGACTGTCCTTCATGTCAACAACCAGCTTTTGCATATCTGCCTGATTACTTTTGCTGCCAAGTGTATTTATTTCTCGACCGATTTCTTGCGAAATAAAGCCCAATTTTTTACCAGATTTAGGTAAAATCATTGTTTCCAAATAATAATCAAGGTGATTGCTCAAGCGCATTTTCTCTTCTGAAACATCCAATTTTTCAATGTAAAAGATCATTTCTTGTTCCAATCGGTTAGTGTCGAATTGAATATTTTGAAGTTCTTCTAATCCTTTTTTAATTCTTGAGCGAACAATTTCAATGCGTTCTTGCTCATATTTTGGCACCTGTTCCAACAAGGACTTGATTTCTCCGATGCGCTGATTGAATTCATTTTCCAGTGCAAGTCCTTCTTGACGTCGGAATTCATTCAATGAAGCACAAGCGTCTTGACAAAGGCTTAATAACCAAGCTTTTTCCTCGTCTCCTAATTCTTCGCGTTCATTGTTGTAAATCTCCGGCATACGAAGAATCAACGACAAATAATCCTCAGTAGACCCGCCAATAAGCGAGTTAACATCCTTTAAATCTTGAAAATACGCCTTCGCTAAATCTTTGTTGATGGAAAAGTTTTTCGTATCGCCGGTGCTATCAATGTTAATGTTCACATCAATTTTACCTCTGTCCAGTTCTGCACTGATGATATTTCTAATCTGTGGTTCAAGCTCACGATAGTTTGAGGCTATACGCACATTCAGATCCAATGTTTTACTGTTCAGGGATCGTACTTCCACCGTAACTTTTTTCCCTTGAAAACTTCCGGTTGCTTTACCGAAACCGGTCATGGATAATAGCATAGACTCTTTTTTTGGCAAAAATAGGAAATTTTAAAGAGTAAGGCGTGAACGCTATCAGTAGTTGGTGTTTCTTATTGATTCGAATAGTTCTACCTTTGCATCATGATCTTATACAATGTTACAGTAAGTATTGATCCGGAGGTTGGCGAGGAATGGCTGAACTGGATGCGCAGCAAACATATTCCGGATGTCATGGCAACGGGTTGTTTTTTAGAAAGTCGAATTTCTAGAATTCATGCAGAAGAAGAGGGAGGATTGACGTATTCAATTATGTACTTGTGTTCAGGTCAGGAAAGGTTGGATGAGTACAGAGAAACTCACGCTCCAGCTTTGCAAAAGGACCATTCGGATCGTTATGCAGGAAAATTTGCTGCCTTTAGAACATTTCTTTCGGTTATTGAAGAATTCAAGGCATGACAGTAAAAGCGAAAAAACACTTGGGCCAACATTTTTTGACAGATAAAAACATTTGTCAAAAAATAGCCAATCAATACGGTAATTATAAGGCATGCAATAAAGTACTTGAGATTGGACCAGGTATGGGAGCGCTTACAGAGTTTCTCATTAAAAGGGGAGACCTTGATGTGCACGTAATGGAAATTGATACGGAGTCAATTGCGTATTTGAATAACCATTTTCCTTCCTTAGAGAATAAAATCTATTCAGCTGATTTTTTGCGAGCTGATTTGAAAAAATTGATGGGCACTGAACCCTTTGGTGTTGTGGGAAATTTCCCCTACAATATATCAACTCAGATATTATTTAAATGCCTTGATTACCGTGATCAAATTCCTGAAATCATGGGCATGTTTCAGAAAGAAGTAGCAGAACGCGTTGCTGAAAAGCCAGGCTCAAAGACGTATGGAATTATGAGCGTTCTATTGCAGGCATTTTATGATATCGAATATTGTTTCACAGTTGATGAACATGTTTTTAACCCACCACCAAAAGTTAAATCAGGTGTAATTCGGTGCACTAGAAATCAGCGGGAAGTGTTTCCTTGTGATGAGAAATTGTTCATTCAAATTGTAAAAATGAGTTTCAATCAGCGGAGAAAAACAATTCGTAATTCCATCAAACAATTAATTAGTGGAAAAGAATTTGACCACCCATTCCTGACCCTGAGGCCGGAAGTCTTATCGGTTGAGCAATTTATTGAGCTTACCCAGGCAGTTACGAAAGTTTTGTAAAGTTCAAAAGTTCAATTCTTTTTGAATTCTAAAAACTTAATTTTTCGAGAAATTGTGGATTTGTTCATAAAATTCACTTTCTTTGTTCTGTTAAAAACCAAAAAATATGAGCTCTTCAGACTTTTTTTACGGCATTGGTGATTTCCTAACATGGGCATTCGGTTTTTTCGAATGGGTTGGAAATAAGTTCAATACAGTTCTTTTGTTGTTAGGATTTGTAGGTTTGTTCTATTGGTTGAACACACAAAAGAAGTTGAGCGATAAAGCGGCAAAAGATCCAAATCAATTAAAATAATTTGGTCAAGATATAGAATGAGGGTTGCTGAAAAGTGACCCTTTTTTGTTGCCAGAAATCTGGCTTTTGACAAACAATCATTTAAATTTGAACTGTGAGTAGATCTTTTATAATTACAGCAGGAGGAATTGGAAAACGGATGGGTTCTCATCTGCCAAAACAATTTATAGAAATTGCAGGCAAACCAATTTTACTGCACACCCTTGAAAAATTTTATGCCTTCGATGCTTCTGCGCAATTGATTTTAACCTTACCAAATGAATGGATACCTTTTTGGAACGACATTTTAATTTCCCATCAATGCACCATTCCTCACCTACTAGTAGACGGCGGACTTGAACGCTATCATTCGATTAAAAATGCATTGACAATTTGCACGGGCGATGTAATTGCTGTTCATGATGGTGTTCGACCTTTGGTAAACAATACAACAATTGAAAGATGTCTCACAGCTTTGCAAACTTTTGAAGCAGCAATTCCCGTCATTCCTTTAAAAGAGTCATTGCGAGCTATTTCTCACCACGATTCAAAAGCGGTCAATCGGGCAGATTATTGTTTAGTTCAAACCCCACAATGTTTTCGTGCTAGCGTCTTAAACAAAGCCTATGACCAACCATTCCATGCTGGGATTACAGACGACGCATCTCTTGTGGAAGAGGCAGGTTTCGCTGTTCATTTGGTGGATGGGAACGAAGAAAACTTGAAAATCACATCTCCAAATGATCTTTTTGTCGCAGAAGCATACTTGCATCGCGATAAAAATATGGCATAAGCAGCGTGTAACTTCTGCATCTCTTTATCTTTGCAACTCCTTAACTAAGAAAATGAAGGTAACAGAGCACTTAAATAATTCAAACGGTACACTTTTTTCATTTGAAATCTTACCACCATTAAAGGGGAAGAGCATTCAATCTATTTTTGATGGCATTGATCCGTTAATGGAATTCAAACCGAAGTTTATCAATGTAACCTATCACCGTGAAGAGTTCATTTACAAAGAACGCGAAAACGGTTTGCTTGAAAAAATAGCCATTCGAAAGCGCCCAGGTACAGTTGGGATTTGTGCGGCAATCATGAATAAATACCAGGTTGATGCAGTGCCACATTTGATTTGTGGTGGATTTAGCAAAGAGGAAACAGAAAATGCATTGATTGACCTTCAATTTTTGGGAATTGATAATGTTTTAGCTCTTCGAGGAGATTCGATTAAAACAGAGTCAACCTTTCGTCCACATCAAGATGGACACCGCTATGCTGTTGAATTAATACATCAGATTTCTGATATGAATAGCGGGAATTACATGATGGATGATATTCAGTTGGAGCCAACAGCTTTTTGTATTGGAACGGCAGGATATCCTGAAAAGCATTTCGAGGCTATGAACATGACAACAGACTTACATTATTTGAAAGCTAAAGTAGACGCTGGGGCTGAATACATTGTAACTCAAATGTTCTTCGATAATCAGAAATATTTTGATTTTGTCAAGGCATGTCGTGAAATCGGCATTCAAGTGCCAATTATTCCTGGTTTGAAGCCTATCAAGACACTCGATCACATTACGTTCTTGCCAAAATTCTTCAAAATTGATTATCCTGAGGCATTGTCTTCTGAATTGTTAAAATGCAAGGACAACAAAGAAGTGGAAAAACTTGGCATTGAATGGGGTATTCAGCAATCCAAAGAGCTTAAAGCGGCTGGTGTTCCTTGTATTCATTATTATACCATGTCTAATTCCTCTATGGTAAAGGCAATTGCTCGTGAAGTATTTTAATGTTTTCAAATGAATCTTGCCGTTGACTCAATAAAAAGATTAATTCTAGCTACAAAGAAACCATGAAATTTTATCTAACACTTTTGATTGCTTTTATTGGCAATTGCATGTTCGGACAAGTCAATGACTTGCATCTAACGAATGCTTTGGTAGTTGGTCAGTTAGACAAGCCTGAGGACCGCTATACGGTTGAGATTAATTTAACAGAACTCCTTACTGATGCTGGTATCAAAGCAATTCCATCTTTGAACATGATGAAATTGGGAAGTGACGCGTCTTTGTTAGCAAAAGATTCCATCCAAAAGGTAATCGCCGCAAAGGGAATTGACACGTATGTGATTGTTTCAGTGCGAGGGTTTGACAGAAATTTTAAACCCACTAAACGTTCGGATGATCTGAATTCAGCGCTTGGTGCAGGAAGTTTATTTCCTATTTACCGCGAAGAAGTTGTTTCAGTAAGTTTTGAGTTTTTATTCTACCGCAACGGACAATTTGTAGGCAGTGACATCGTGAAATGCGGAAATGTTTCAGAGCGCGATACCGTCATCAAACGCTTTCGTAAGAAATTGTCAAAGAGGATTGTGAAGAAGTGGAAATAAACCTCCAGCTCCCATCGCTCCGCAGGATTTGAACAGCAAAGCTGCTACGAAGTATATCCTGCGGAATGATTTTAATTAATATTTTGAAGTGTTTGCGATTCTCGAATGATTTCAAATTCTTCGAAGCGGTAATCCTGCGGAATTTTATCCAACTAAGCTTTCCCCAGCAACTTCGCCACGTATTTCCCAATAATATCGAACTCCAGGTTTACCGTATCTCCTTCTCGCAATTGATGAAAATTGGTGTGTTCGTATGTGTATGGAATGATACAAACAGAAAATTCGTTGTCTTTTGAATCTACAACGGTTAAGCTCGTACCATTGACGGTTATTGATCCTTTCTCTACGGTTACGAGGCCTGCTGTGTAACGAAAAGTATATTTCCAGCTACCGTTTTGGTCTTCTATTGCGATGCAGGTTGCGGTCGTATCAACATGTCCCTGAACGATGTGCCCATCGAGTCTACCGTTCATGACCATGCAGCGCTCAAGGTTTACTTTCGTGCCAACTACCCAGCCTCCAAGGTTGGTTTTGTTCAATGTTTCCAAGATTGCCGTCACGATATATTCATTGTCATTTATTGCAACAACTGTAAGGCAGCAACCATTGTGTGCCACGCTTTGATCGATTTTGAGTTCATCTGTAAATGCAGCTTCAATTGTAAAGTGCACGTTTTCACCTTCTTTTTCGATCGCCTTAACTACTCCTAATTGCTCAATGATTCCTGTAAACATTGTATTTTTGATTCAAAGATAGAAAAACCATTTGCTTCCTTGAATCAATCTATACAAAGATGCGTGTCTTATTGAAGATTATACTTTTTACAGCTACATGGGCAAATGCCCAGTCGTTGGACACGTTGAAAATTGATTCTTTGAAATCACCTAAGTTTCAGATGCACATTGTTGCTGATTGGTACTATGCCTATAATTCTTCAGCACCGAAAACTGATGTTATTCCATTGTATGTGTCGATGAATCAAAACAATCAAGTGAATAACAACTTAAGTTATATTGATTTGAAGTATGAAACCAAACGATTTAAGGCACGATTTATTCCTGCAATTGGTTCTTTCATGGTGGCTAATTCAGCAACAGAAAAGGGAATTTTCAAGAATATTTTGGAAGCGAATGCTGCTGTAAAACTTAGCAAGAAAAAGGAACTTTGGTTGGAGGGTGGAATTTTGGGATCACCCTACACAAATGAAAATCCATATAGTCAAGAACATTTAACGTACACAAGAAGCCTTGCTGCTGAGTATGTTCCCTATTACCAGGCGGGATTGAAAGTGACCTATAAGTACAATCAGAAATGGAAAGGGAGCCTTTACTTGTTAAATGGATGGCAGCAAATTTATGATCTGAACACCAGCAAGTCTTTTGGCTCGCAGCTAGAGTATAAGCCCAATTCAAAGGATGTTTTTAACTGGAACACTTATGTAGGAAATGAAAATTCGTTACAGAATCCAAACTTTCGAACGCGCTATTTTACAGATCTTTTCTGGACACACAACTTCGACGGAAAATTTTCATTTGCTTCCTGCGTATATTATGGCTTGCAAGAAGTCGAAATGATAAATGGAAAAAGAGAGTTTTTGCCTTGGGGACAACTAAATTTTTCAGCCCGGTATCGCATGAAAAAATGGGGCTCATTTTCAGGAAGAGTCGAATATTTTAAAGATAATGAGAACATTTTAATTCAAGGTTTAAATCAGAATTTAGGGTTTAATTGCGTCGGCGCATCAGTGGGTTACAACAACTATTTAATCCCTGTTATTTTGTTGCGTGCTGAGTGTAAAACGCTTCATTCTATAAATGGTGACATTTTCCCATCTTCGTCATCAAATTTTGGCGATAACATGGTTCTTTTTACTGTTGGACTAACAGCCATTTTTTAAAAAAGCAAACAAATACCGTAATTGAAATTATTTTTTGTTCATTTTCTGAATGAGCTTAAATAACTCATATTCAACAATAAAAACGAATTTAATCGGTTGTAAACGAAAAATAATCGAATGAAATCGACAAAATACCGAATATGGTTTTTGATCCATCACAACTTTGCATCATCGAATTCGGCGATAGAACGCTGACAGTGAGATACAGATTTTTCAAACTATTAATTATTACAAACATGAATGCATTAAGAAACAAAGTGAGTTTGATTGGAAGATTGGGTGCACAACCTGAAGTAACAACATTTGAAACAGGCAGAACACTTGCCCGATTCACCCTGGCGGTCAACGAAGGATACAAAGACAAAGATGGCAATTGGCAGGACAACACACAATGGCATACGATCAATGCTTGGGGTCGCACTGCAGATCGAGTAAAAAAAGCGCTAAACAAAGGCCAGGAAGTGATGATCGAGGGAAAACTAGTAAACCAATCCTACGAAACGAAAGCGGGAGAGAAACGCTATTCCACAATCATTGAAGCTACTGAGTTTTTATTGCTGTCTCCAAAAAGCGAATCTACACCTAAACAATAACCTAACCTCAACCCGGGAGTCGGGAAACCGGCTCCCATTTTTAAAATTAACACAATGAATCACGTAAATCTAATTGGAAAGGTATGTTCGGCCCCAAAGGTTGTAGAGCTGCCAGACGGAAGAAAAATCGCTCAATTCACAATGTCGACCAAAGAAATGTATTTCGATGCAACAGGCAAAACAAAATCACGCAGTAATTGGCATCGTTTGACAGCCTGGGGAAAGTGGGTTAAGATACTCGAGGAGATGTGTCAAGAGGGAATGGACCTAGCGATTGAAGGCAAATTGGTAACCCGATTTTACCAGAACAGAGGAGAACGAAAATTCATCTCCGAAGTTGAAATAAATGATTTGGTAATTCTTTAAATACATTGATATGCAAAAAAATAAAACACACGAAGACCTTATTGCATGGCAAAAAGGGCATCAACTGACTTTGGATATTTTTCGAACAGTTAATGACGTAGATCCAATATTGTTTGAATTCATGAAGGAATCCGCATTAAGAGTTGTGTCTAAAATAGCTGAAGGGATAAGCAAGTTCGACTTGACCACTAAATTAAAAGATCTTGAAGACGCCAAGGGTGCTTCAGCTCGATTGTCTTCTCAAATTATTCTTTCAGGCCAACTGAATTACATCAGCAAAGAGTCTTCAGAACAATTGTATGCTCAGGCCTTGGAGGTATCGAAGATCATCACCGGATTGATGAAATATATTAGAAAATCAGAAAAAGTTAACCTATAAATCTACACTATGACAACGATTAGAAATCACATCACATTGGTTGGAAACATTGGCACCAATGCTGAAGTAACAAATTTTGAAAATGGAGGAAAAGTTGCCAGATTCAACTTAGCCACAGATAAAGTTTATCGGTCGAACAATGGTAAAATGAAAACCGATCGCGAATGGCATCGCATCTTCGCTTGGGGAAATTTGGCACAGTTTATCGAATCCTATGGTGAAAAAGGTAAAAAAGTTGCCATCCACGGTCGCTTGGTAAACAGAACCTACCTCAGTAAAGAAGGTAAAAAACGCAATGTAACAGAAGTAGAACTGAAGCACATTGTTGGATTACACTAAATCTACATCTAACCTACCATTTACGTTATGCAGTAATCAAAAGGCGATCGTTGATACGGTCGCTTTTTTGATTTTTAGTAATTACGGTAATCATTCCAAAGTTGACTTCGAACTCCAAGCATTGGGATATAGCTCAGACGATCGTATGCACTGTCATATCTCAATTGATTTTCAATAAAAACATGAAGATTGGTTGCTTTTTGAAGGCAATATCCAACGTATAAATTGATGCGTAAACCATTGTTTCCTTTTCCTTGACCAACAAAATGCCCATATTCGTAGGGCCTATTGGTATAGGGTTGGTAAATATTACCACCGTAACTGAATCCATCTTTGTCAAGTCCTTGCAGAAAATAGGATGCAAATAATTTTCCTGTCCATTTTCCTTTTTGGCCCTTTAATTCTCCAAGTATTTCCATGAAATTTCCACCCAATGGATGTGCCAATGTCATTCCCTGGTTGCCATAATTCTGTCCTGAATTTAAGTGAGCATACGTATAAGGTCGAATAGCATTGTATTCTAAACGATAAAATGTTTTAATGCCATTGTAAGTTGCTCTGCCTTTAATTCCAACTTGTCCACCGTATTTGTTTGCCCACCAACCACTCTTTGCCTTTATTTCAGCAAGGAAAAATTCATCTAAAATAAATTGCGCATAAAGAGTAGTTTCTTTAATGCGAGCGGTCAGACTGGCACCAACTAATACATTATCAGAAGAACCCATTGAATATTCTTGCGGCCGATAAAAAACTACTGGATTCAAATATTCAGCATCATATCCCCGATTGAGCATTGTGTCTTTAGGCATAAATACGACCGTTTCGAAAATTCCGATGTTTAACCACTTTGCCGCATTGAAACTAATGTGATGCGTGGCACCATTTTTCATGCGCCAACCACTGGAAGTTTCTTCTTTAAAAAACTGATAGAGTATACTATATTCCATGCGCCAGAATCGAGCACGAATTTGACCGAATGGATAGGCCTTTCCATAATCACTCAAAAACAATGAGCGGTTTCCTTCTCCTATAAAATTATGGTCGAGTCCGGCTTGAAAATTGAAAATACTATTTGGTGTATAAGAAACTCTGCCGCGAATGTCAGTGTAAAGAAAGTTGCTGGATCGTTGATCGAAAATATATGATTTAGGTTGAAATGTAGAATCCGATTGACCTATGCCTTCAATAGCACAAGCCCTAAAATACCATTTGTTGTTAATTCCAGATTCTATGCTGACACCTGCGCCAGCTCGGTATTCGGCGCTTGAATTGTAACGAAATCCAAGATCAGCAAGTGCATGGATGGAAAAGTAATTTGTGGAAGTCTCTGAATTTTTAGAATGATGATTCGTGTCTAGAAGCCGTATGGCTGGCAAAACACTAGAATGCTCACTTACCGAATTTATTCTATTGGTATCGTTTGGCATTTCTTCGAACACCAGTCCTACCTTACCCTGCGCTATGGCGAGAAATGGGAGGAATAAAGTTAAATATATGAGAATTCTCATTTCTTAAAAATCATTATAGTGATTCAAAATACCAGTTCTAAAACCTACGAATAACAGATTGTTGAGTTTGTAGTCACTTGTTTTTTCGCTACGAACTTGCCAATTACCATACACAGTCAAGTTCATTTTTCTGTTGAAGCGATAACCTAATTCTATTTGGTTAAGTGCGATGTTACCACTTATAGAGCTGTTGTTAGCAGTGATTGGCAACAAACTGTTTGGGATGTGTTTATTCAATGAATAATAAACTAATTTTTCATCGATGTAACAGCGATTCCATTCGTGATTGAGTCTAACTACTATTTCTTCAAAACCACTTCCTTTTACTGCGGCCATTGGAAGGTTATAATAGCTATAATTCATCCGCATATTTCCGGTTTGGTACATTCCTTTTGGCACATGATTGTATTCAACCTGTAATTGAAGGTTTTTTTGTCCGAATAAACTGTATCTGCGATACCCAATTTGGAATCCTAGTTTGGAAAGTTCGCAATTGGTTGCAGCAACTTGTCCGTAGATGCGATGACCTAATAGCGGGGTGTAATTGAAGTTTATCCCAAGCAAATAATTCATTTCTGATTTTGATAGCATAGCCAAGGCAGTGCCAGGAATTGGCGAATAATACAATGGGTGAACCCGTTTAGAAGTAATCGAATCTCCTCTTGACCAAATAACTCCTTCGAAAAAACTTATAGAAAACTTGTTGTTTGGACGATAGGAAATATAATTCGCAGAAAAAGATTTGCTTTCATAATAGGATTCAACCGATGAGCTAACTGGTCGGCGAATAAGATTGAAAAGACGCATTCTTAAATAATTGAATTCCCATTTTTTAGAAAGTTTTACTACAGCTCTTACAAATGGAGCGGGCACACTATTATCAGAAAGAAGAAGGGAACGGTAACCATCACCAATAAAATGAGCAGTATTTCCAGCCGATAAAATAATCGAACGATGAGGTCTGTAAATGATGTTGCCAACGGCATAAGCATAGTCAAAGCCATCGATTTTAAACGGTTTTGTTCTCGCAGCGCCAGGTATAACAGCATTCTGCATAGAATAAGTGCCGGCACTTTGATTTGGATATAATTCACCGATAGATGAATAATAGGCGGTCTCATAACTTGAGAATCGTGCTTGATTTTCGTAAACAGCTGTGCTAAACGAGAAACTCTTTAGGAGGTCACCTTCGATAAATATACCACGTGTATTTTGAAAAAGACGCCTGCCCGTTGTATCTGTTCTGTCTTTTCCTAATGTCAGATCAGCGACAGGAGAAATAGTCAGAAAATAATTTTCTCCCTTGAGTTCGAACAGGTGTTTTTTAAAAAGAATATTGGTCAGAGTGTAGAATTGCTTGCTTGAATCTCGAATGACTTTATTAAGGTCGTACTCACTTTCAAATACAGGTAAAAAACCATTCCCTCTATATTGATTAGAATCAGAATTGTCGAGTAAACGATCCTTAAAAAATGAATTAATTAATACTGAATTTTGTTGAGCAAAAAACAGGAATCCATGAAGTGTTATTATTAAAAAGAGTAGATGTTTCATTGGCAAATAACATTAAAATCACCTGATTTTGTTTTGGAGAATTGCATATTGAGATTTCCTGTAATGCATTTTTTGATCATTTGAATGGGATAACGAATTACCCACAACCTTGGGTATGGTCTGTCTGTAATCAGTTAGTATATTTTCAAGTCAATGTAAAGCCCACTTAAACGCGGTTTTTATCCAAAGATAATAATTCAACCGAATGGGTATAAAAAAAGACCGACGAGCGGTCTTTTAAAGATTAATGTCTTACAATCAACTTTCTGTTTTGTGGTTTGTTACCAGGGGACTCAATCATTATAAAATAAACCCCATTTTTAAGATCAGAAACATCAATAGACTTAGAACCGGTGTATATTGTTTCCGTGCGAACAATGTTTCCAAGTGCGTCAACAATTTTTGCTGTGGCATTATCATCATAACCAAGAGTGACATTCGTGAACTCATTTGCCGGGTTAGGACTAACAGAGAACGTAGTTGCTGGTTTAACTTGGTTTACTCCCAAGACAAAACCTATTGATACATCCACAGAATCTATATTGACTCCGCTTTCAACGTCACGAATGTAATATCTGTACAAAGCGTATCCAGCATTATTTTGATCAGGTGTTATACGCGGCTTTAATTCAGTAACAAGACCCTCTGTTGTAGTATTTGTGCCATCCACAACTATTGGTGCAGGATAGCTTATTGAATTAGGCGTGGTATAAACATCTCCACTTGTATTGTAGCACAATGGAGGCCAACAAACCTGGTCAACCCATGTCGATGGAACGTTTATTTTCTTTCGTACAACTTGCCACTGTTTGTCAGCGCCTGTATTGTTCGTTATATTGAAATGAACCTCGTAGATACCTCCAACTAAATCTGCAGAAGAAGGAAATAAACTTATTGAATGGACACCTCCAGCAATATTGGGTCCAGAAGGTGGATTAGGACCTGAAGCCCCATCAGAGTCGTAACGTATGTCAATACCACTTTGTGAAATTGCTGCTAACGGAGCAATTAAAAAAGCAAGTAAATAGAGTATAATTTTTTTCATTTTAATTCTTTTAATCAAAACTAAGGTTTAAATGTAAAAATAAGAAATGACATTTTCAACATCAATTGAAATCCTAGAGCCAATTTTATGCCGAAAAAACAATTTATTTATGTTAAACTTTACTTTTAGGAATACAAGAATATCTGCATTGTATTTTTGAAAATCCCAAATCTCAAGACTATCTTTGATTTCGGCATGAAGATTGAAAAGCCAGCAATTAAAAAAGAATTATGAAATAGCCATGCAAATACTTCGCGCAAGCACAAATGAAAGTAACATGGCGTATTCCATATGACCTTTAAAAGACAAATTATTTACATATGAAAAAACTAGCATTATTATTTATTGGTTTCGCATTATCAAACAGTTTAAATGCACAAGAAGAAGCACATGTATTGGATGTGAAGAAACTTCCATCTGTACAATTGAAAGATATGGACGGAAAATCAGTCAATACATCGGCTTTGGGCTTTGACGGGCCAGTGGTTATTAGCTTTTGGGCAACATGGTGTTCGCCATGCAAGCGGGAATTGAACACCATTCATGATTTGTATGAGAGTTGGCAGGAAGAAACGGGCGTGAATTTGGTCGCTGTTTCCATTGATGATACAAAAACATCTGCTCAAGTATCACCTTATGTGAACTCAAAAATGTGGGATTATCTTGTATTAATGGATCCGAATGGAGACTTTAAACGAGCAATGGGCGTAAACAATGTTCCCCATACTTTTTTAATTGATGCCGAAGGAAACATTGTCTATTCGCACAATAATTATGCTCCTGGGGATGAAGAAAAATTGTTCGAGGAAATTAAGAAAATTGCCAAACCAAAGTCTAAGTAAAATTAGCATTACCTGAACCTTAAACGATTAATGAAAAAACTGACTTTACTATTGCTCCTTGGTTGGAGCGCAACTTCCACGTTTGGTCAAGTTGCCCCCGGAAATTTTACCGGCAATATTGAAAGCACTTTTCAGTATTTAAACGCGGATTCACTTATTGGTGCAACTCAACCTGATTCTAAAGGTTTATTGAACACATACATGAATGTCTTTTACACGCAAGGCAATTTCAAAGCGGGTATGCGATTTGAGTCCTATTTACCAAGAATACAGGGTTATCCCGCAACTTTTGATGGCACAGGATTGGGTATGCGTTACATTGGCTATGCAAACGATTTAGTGGATGTAACATTGGGATCTATTTACGAACAATTTGGATCAGGCTTATCTTTAAGAACTTATGAAAACATGGGCTTGGGATACGATAGTCAGCTTGATGGTGTAAGAGTAAAAATAACCCCTAAAAAAGGTTTTACAGTTAAAGGCGTATATGGTTTCTTGCGATATGCATTTTTGGATAGTAGAATAGTTCATAGCGATGGGATTGTAAGGGGTGTGGATGGTGAGTTTCATCTTAATGAAGCCCTTAAAAAGTGGGAAGCTAAAAAATTGGATATAACGCTTGGCGCATCGTTTGTTAGTAAATACCAAAGAGATGATAATTCAACCTTAATTCTGCCAGAAAATGTAGGTTGCTATGGGGGAAGAATGAGAATTAAGTACGGGAAAATAGCCTTTGATGGAGAATATGTATTCAAAGGACAAGATCCTTCTGAGGATAACCTATACAACTATAACACAGGCCATGCTGCTGTTTTTAATTTAGGATACTCCCAAAAAGGATTAGGAATAATTGTTTCTGCAAAATCTGTAGATAATATGAGTTATCGGGCTGATCGAACCAAGCAACTGCAGAATGTCCTCATCAATTATTTACCGTCATTAAACAAAACACATACTTATAATCTTGTAGCTTCATTGTATCCATATGCAACCCAGCCAGTTGGTGAAATGGCCTTCCAAGGAGAAGTTCTTTACACCATAAAAAAAGGATCAAAGCTTGGCGGAAAATATGGGACAAGTATCGATTTGAATTATTCATCAGCTTACCGACCTATGCGCCATACCTCTGGGCTAAATCCATTGGATTCAACAGGTGTAACGTATACTTCTGGTCTATTTGATATGAGTGATAGTCTATATTGGAGAGATATAAATTTCAACATAACGAAAAAATTCTCTAAAAACTTCAATGTGATAGTGAGTTACTTCAACATTACATTAAATAATGACGTAGCAACGGTTACCAAAGAACAAGGTTTTATACGTTCAAATGTTTTCGTTTTGGAAACGGGTTACAAATTCAATAATAAACAGTCAATACGAACCGAACTTCAAACATTGTTTGTGAATAGAAGAGACAGTGTTGATGTTACAAATCCGAGCACAGGAGAAATACAAAAAGTTGAGCGTGACTTTGCTTTTTACCATTCCGGGCGACCAGTGGACAAAGGAGATTGGGTAACATTACTTGTAGAATACACAATCAATTCAAATTGGTTCCTAAGTGTAATGGATCAATATAACTTTGGAAATTCTGAAAAAAAGTACAGAGCTCACCACCCTTATTTTTCAATAGGCTACATTCAGGAATCAACACGTTTAACAATATCTTACGGCCGACAGCGCGCTGGATTATTTTGTGTTGGTGGAGTTTGCCGACCGGTGCCCGCATCAAATGGTTTGACACTTTCATTCACACATAGTTTTTAATCTTTGATTTATGAAAAAACTAGTTTTTATAATTTTTTCTGTTCTCTTTTTTGTCTCTGTTTCATGCGACAAGGTGGAAAATCCTTTTCCTCCTGCAGTGAACATTGATTTAGATACAACAATTTATCCTGGAAACTGGAGTGACTATGTTTCAAATGAATGGCCTGATTTTAGTGTTTTGCCTTTGGATGATCCAAATAGAAATGCATTAATTGAAGATTTTACAGGGCATAACTGTAGTTTTTGCCCAGCCGCAGGAGAAATTGCTCATAACATACATGAATCAAATCCATCAAGAGTTTTTGTGGCAAGTATTCATGCATCGAATACAAATGATGGTATGTCGTCATTTCAGTCACTCAATATTGGTCAAGGTTATACGGTTCAATTTTACAACAATGAAAGTTTGGAGTTGGGAGCTTACTTTGGTACAACACTTGTTAACTCTGGATTTTTTGGAAATCCTGCAGGGACCATAAACAGAACCAATGTTGCAGGTGAATATTTTTCAGGGACGGGACTCTGGCAATCCAAAGTAGATGCTGTTTTAATGGATCCTTTGAAAGTAGCAATCAAAGCTAAAGTCAATTATTTTGAATCTCCAAAGCATGGTTTTTTCTTGCACACCGAAGTTGAAAAACTTGATAATAATCTGACAAACGATTTGGCCATGGTTGTTTACATGCTCGAAGATTCATTGGTTGGTCCCCAAAACGTAAGCAATGTTTATACTCCGGACTATGTACACCGTGATATTTTTAGGGGAACTATAGATAATCAACTATGGGGCAGAAACCTAACCTCTGACTTGATTCAAAACGGTAAATACTACCTTGATTACAGTGCGATTATTCCGGATCAGTTAGTGCCTCAAGGGTCCGCCTCAACGGGTTATAACGCAGAAAACATGCATGTACTCATTTACGTTTATGATAAAGTAACTTTGGAAATTTATCAAGCGATTGAAAAACATTTTACACCTTAAAATGACAAAAAATTGAGCATTGATTGTTTTTTTCATTCAAAACTTTTAATTTAAGCCTAACCAATGCTTAAAACTATGCTTGATTTAACTAAGAAGATTCTCACGGTTGTGAGTTTTGATGCCAAGTTGTTTCAAAAAGAACTAGAAAAGGCGCTAAAATGGATTACTGATGCTGAAGAACTCAGGAAATTTAAAGAATGGTGTATAAGTGAATTCGGACTTAAATATCCGATGATTATTAAAAAGGCATTCGCTTTAGGATAAGCGAATAAAAAATGGGAGCCTTACAGCTCCCATTTCATTTTTATTAATTTAATTACAAGGCTTTATTCAAATTCTATCATTACAGAACCTTTTTCTACTACCTGATCTGGCTGAACTAAAATAGCTTTCACCGTACCAACACCTTCTGCTTTGAGTACATTTTCCATTTTCATGGCTTCTAGCGAAAGAATTTCATCCCCGGGATTCAGTTCTTGACCTACAGAAACAGCTATTTGAACAATTCGACCTGGCATCGGAGCAGCAAGTTCTTTCAGTTTTCTTACTTTCGGAACGTCCAACCCTAACGCTGAAATCAAATCATCCAATTCCCCTTTCTTCTTTATTTGAAAAACACGGTGATTAATTTTCACTGTTAAAGCATTGGATTCAGTATTGTTTTCCAATAATTCTCCAAAAAACTTTTGCCCTTTGAATGTCAACGTAAAAAATTGATGATCATCCCAACGAAGCGCTGCTCCATCTGTTCCAATTACTTCTTTTCCGTCGAAATACCAATTGCGATTTGCCATTTATCAAGTATTTAATGCAAAAATAACAGAATCAGCTTCCCTTGCTGTAATTTGACGGCGCTGTTTTGAATTTATTTATCAGTTTTGTAATCAATCAAATTAGACAAATGAGAAAAATATTATTCGTAGCGACAATCCTTTTGATGACTGCTTGCTCTAAAAAAGAAAATAGTTCTGGGAATGTCGCAGGAAATACTGGACAAAATAACTCAGGTGCTGATACGCTTCTGTCGGCAATAAATCTTGAGGTTGATCAACAAAGACCCGTCTATCGGTCCACAGAAACAGTGTTAACGGATTTAATTCACACCAAATTGGAGGTAAACTTTGATTGGCAAAAATCGAGAATGAATGGAATAGCAACAATAACTGCTAAGCCGCATTTTTATGCGTCAGACAGCTTGATTCTTGATGCGAAGGGAATGGACATCAAAAAAGTTCAAAGCGAAGGCAAAGATTTAACCTATTCATACGACAGTAGTTATTTAAGAATCAAGTTGTCCAAAATCTATTCGAGAAATGATAAGTATACAGTTGTAATTAATTATGTCGCAAAACCAGACGAACGTCAAACAGGCGGCAGTGCAGCAATTACATCAGATAAAGGCTTGTATTTTATTAATCCAAAGGGCGATGAAAAGTTCAAAATGCCACAGATTTGGACACAAGGAGAGACGGAGGCAAATTCTGTTTGGTTTCCAACGATTGATTCACCAAACATGAAGTCTACAGAAGAGCTTTTCATTACTGTGGAGGATAAATACACAACGCTTTCAAACGGAAAACTGGTTGACTCAAAAAAGAATTCAGATGGCACGCGCACTGACCATTGGAAACAAGATCTTCCGCACGCACCATACCTTTTTATGATGGGAGTTGGAGAGTTTAAAGTTGTTAAAGACAGCTATACTCGTCCAGATGGATCAAAAATGGAGGTAAATTATTACGTCGAACCTGAATGGGAGGCTTATGCAAAAGCTATTTTTGGAGAAACGCCTGCCATGATTAAACATTTCTCACAGTTGTTGGGATATGAGTATGCTTGGGACAAATACCATCAGATTGTAGTGCGCGATTATGTTTCAGGAGCCATGGAAAATACGGGTGCAGTTATTTTTGGTGATTATGCTTACAAAAATGACCGGGAGTTGCTTGATGGCAATGACCAATCTACTATTGCACATGAATTGTTTCATCATTGGTTCGGAGATCTTGTTACCTGTGAATCGTGGTCGAATTTACCTTTAAATGAGTCTTTTGCGAATTACTCCCAGTATTTATGGGATGAACACCGTTACGGACTGGATGAAGCAGATTATCAAGCGGAATCGGAAGCGGATGGGTACTTCCAAAGCGCACAAGGACAAGGTTATCATGATCTGATTTGGTTTGATTACGATGACAAGGAGCAAATGTTTGACGGTCATTCTTATAATAAAGGTGGACGCATATTACATATGTTGCGCAATTACTTAGGTGACGATGCCTTTTTCAAAGGGATAAGTGTGTATTTGAATACAAATAAATTCAAGCCAGCAGAATTTCATCAGTTAAGATTGGCCTTCGAAGAGGTGAGTGGTGAAGATTTGAATTGGTTTTTCAATCAATGGTTTTTAGGATCGGGTCACCCTGTCTTGGATGTTAGCCAAAAAATCAACCTAGAAGCAGGAACGGTTACTGTTTCTGTAAAGCAAAAACAAAGTTTGGAACTGTCTCCAATTTTTAAATTACCTGTTGAAATTGCTGTTTTTGACGAGCAGGGGAAACATACTCAAAAAGTTGTAGTTGATCAATTGGAACAAGAATTTGTTTTGCCTTTCAACGGAGAATTGAAATGTGTCATTTTTGATGATCAGCAAACGCTACTGGCAAAAATTCGCGAAGAAAAACCATCAAACCAGTACTTTTTTCAATATTACAATGGTGTCCGTTACAAGGCTCGACGTGCAGGTCTAGTTTATGCCGCAAAAAGTAAGGACGCAAAAACCCAACAACTTATTGTAGATGCTTTGAATGATAAGTTCTGGGACATTAGATTGTTGGCGATTGAAAAGGCAGTAAAATTATCGGATGATTACAAGGTAAAAGGACTTGCAATTATAAATGACTTAGCTTTGAATGACCCGAACTCTCAGGTTCGTTCATCAGCCTTAAATTTCCTTGCAAATAATTCAGAGCTGGCGAAATTGAAAGAGATTTTAGTAGACCGTATTACGAAAGACAGGTCTTACATGGTTGTATCAACGGCTTTAAAGAATCTCGGAAAAATAGACCCTGATATGGCAATGCAAAGTGCAAAAAGTCTAGAACAAGAGCGTTCATCAAAAATGATTGCGGGAATTGCCCAGCTTTATGGTTCCCAAGGAAAAAAGGAGAATTATTCTTTTTTTGAAACAGCACTTAAAGGGAATGTTTTGCAAGGATTTGATCAATTAGGAGTAATGAACTCTTTGACCTATTATGTGTCTCGTCAAGAGCCAGAAGAGATGGATCGTGCTTTTGATTTGTATAGCTTTTTAGCTGAAGATGGCGGATTCTACACGCAGATGTTTGTGCCTCAGAATATTAACTTCTTATTGACTGCGTTTAACGCTAGAATTGATGAAATAAATGAGGAGATTGTTGCGCATGAGAAGAACAATGATGCAGCATACGCCGACCAGGCAAGAAAGAAACAAAAGCTATTTGAAGCATTAAGAGATAAATACCAAACATTAGTTCCTACTGAAGAATAATTGTTTTAGTGCACTATGGTAAAGGCTTTCCAATTGGAGAGCCTTTCTTTTTTGACGAAATTCTAAACATTTTTTCTATTTATTTTTTGTTTATATGATAATTCGATTTATATTTGATTAATAAATCGTCAATAAGTGTTTAAATAATCAACAAAATGAAGCATTTGAAATTAGGTGATAAAGCACCGGCATTTGAAGGAAAAGATCAGTCAGGAACTACAATTAGTTTGAATGACTTTAAAGGAAAGAAACTTGTGGTGTATTTCTATCCGAAAGACAATACTCCTGGTTGTACAGCCCAGGCTTGTAATCTTCGTGACAATGATTCAGTTTTAAAGGAGCATGATATTTCAGTTGTAGGAGTGAGTATGGATTCAATGGGTTCTCACCAAAAATTTATCGACAAATTCGATTTACCTTTCCCTTTGATTGCTGATGAGGACAAAAAGGTTATTGAAGCATTTGGAGTATGGGGACCAAAGAAATTTATGGGTAAAGAATACGATGGCATTCACAGAACAACTTTTTTAATCGATGAATCTCAAAACATAGTGGGGATCATAGAAAAGCCAAACACGAAAGATCATACTCGTGAAATTTTAGAAATTTTTAAATAAAATAGATGTTCGTAAATTGTTTACGATCTACCTCAATACCTTTGTTTCAATAAATCAAATTAATAACCGCGAAAGCTCTTTTACGATAGGAGCCGAAGCACAACAACAAACGATATGTCAGTGAAAGAAGTAAATGCAGAAAAATTGAAAGCGCTCCAGTTGACAATGGAAAAATTGGACAAGACTTTTGGAAAAGGAGCAGTAATGAAATTAGGTGATTCACCAGTTGAAAAAGTGGAAGTAATCCCAACAGGTTCGATAACACTTGATTTAGCCTTGGGTGTAAACGGGTACCCGAAAGGCCGTGTAGTAGAAATTTATGGTCCTGAATCATCAGGGAAAACAACGTTGGCAATTCATGCAATTGCAGAGGTTCAGAAACAAGGTGGAATAGCTGCGTTCATTGATGCGGAGCATGCTTTTGATCAATTTTATGCAAAGAAGTTGGGTGTTGATATTGACAACTTATTGATTTCCCAACCGGATAATGGAGAACAAGCATTGGAAATTGCTGATAATTTGATTCGTTCTGGAGCAATTGATCTAATTGTTGTTGACTCCGTTGCAGCTCTTACACCAAAGGCAGAGATAGAAGGTGAAATGGGTGATTCTCAAATGGGATTGCAAGCACGATTAATGTCAAAAGCGTTGCGTAAATTGACGGGATCTATCAATAAAGCTGGATGCTGTTGTATTTTCATCAATCAATTACGCGATAAAATTGGTGTCATGTTTGGAAATCCAGAGACAACGACTGGAGGAAATGCACTAAAATTTTATTCTTCTATTCGCATTGATATTCGTAAAGCTGCTCAAATCAAAGAGGGTGAAGATGTTATGGGGAACCGTGTAAAGGTGAAAATTGTTAAAAACAAAGTAGCACCGCCATTTAGAAAAGCTGAGTTTGATGTGATGTATGGTGAGGGTATTTCAAAGGTGGGCGAAATCATCGATTTAGGAGTCGATTTAAACATTTTGAAAAAGAGTGGATCTTGGTTTTCATATGGAGAAACCCGTTTAGGTCAAGGTCGTGATGCGGTTAAATCACTTATTCAGGATAATCCGGAATTGATGGAAGAGTTAGAAATTAAAATTAAAGAAGCTCTTGGAGCAGGTGGTACAGAAGTACCAATGTTACAAGACTAACTGCATATCGTAAAATACAGAAACGGCGCTCAAACACGGGCGCCGTTTTTGTTTGAAACAATAATTCTTAAACAATAGAGAATGGTATAAGGCAACTATTTAAAAATAAAATCGTTAAAATATGTAGAGAGGTGTTGAATATTCAAAAACCTAAAGGAATTATTTGTATCTTTTAATTTATTGAGTTAGTTTTACGTCTAACTAAACTAAATGGCCTAAACAGAAATTATTATGATTTCAAAAACTACTATTTTTCGCACAAGCACAGTTGTTTTTATTTTTTTGCTTGGCATCAATAAAATATTTGCCCAGCAAAATGTGGGTATATCTGAAACGCCAATCACACCAGATTTAACAAGTATCTTGGAAGTGTATTCCACTTCAAAAGGAATATTGATTCCACGACTTACAACAGTTCAAAGAAATGGAATCGCAACGCCAGCGAATGGATTGTTGGTTTTTGATACAGATGTGGATTGTTTTATGTTTTATTCATCCTTGTCAACAGGATGGCAATCATTATGTAGCAGCTCACCGAGTGGGAATACTTACTTAATTTCATCAAGTGTTGTGGCGCCTGGACCCTCATGCCCTGCAGGAGGTGTTCAATTATCGTTTGGTTTTGATTTAAACAGTAATACTGTTTTAGATCCAAGTGAAATTGTACCTTCAATGAACGCATATGTGTGCAATGGAACACAAGGTTCCGCAGGAGCAACTGGTCCTCAAGGCCCAGCGGGTGCTGCAGGATTAAATGGCGCTGACGGAGCGACAGGTCCACAGGGCCCCATAGGATTAACGGGAGCAGCCGGCCCACAAGGCCAAGCAGGCGCAGATGGCGCCGCAGGAACAACTGGTCCACAAGGCCCAGCAGGTGCTGATGGTATTGACGGAGCGACAGGTCCACAAGGTCCGATTGGTTTAACGGGTGCAACAGGTGCTGCAGGTCCACAAGGCCCAGCAGGTGCAGCTGGTATTGATGGAGCGACAGGCCCACAAGGTCCGATTGGTTTAACAGGAGCTGCAGGCCCAGCGGGTCCACAAGGAGCAGCAGGTGCAGATGGTATTGACGGAGCGACAGGCCCACAAGGTCCAATTGGTTTAACGGGTGCAACAGGAGTTGCAGGTCCAGCGGGTCCACAAGGTCCAGCAGGTGCAGATGGTATTGATGGAGCGACAGGCCCTCAAGGTCCGATTGGTTTAACGGGTGAAACAGGTGCTGCAGGTCCAGCGGGTCCACAAGGCCCAGCGGGCGCAGATGGTATTGAC
>CAISOQ010000400.1 GCA_903887095.1 uncultured Flavobacteriia bacterium | reverse complement strand
TTAAACACTCTGAAATAAGGAGCTGCATCGCATCCAGATCCAGACGCCCACTGCCAACCTCCGACATTAGAAGCCAGTTCAAAATCTAAAAGCTTTTGCGCAAAATAAGCTTCTCCTAATCGCCAATCGAGTAAAAGGTGCTTTGTAAAAAAACTTGCTACGACCATTCTTACTCTGTTGTGCATGAAACCTGTAGCATTTAACTCTCTCATTCCAGCGTCCACGAGTGGATAACCGGTTTTTCCTTCACACCAAGCATTGAAATGAATTTCATTCCTTTCCCATTCTATTTTGTCATATTTTGATCTGAATGAGGCAGTAGCTGAATGAGGGAAATGAAAAAGAATCATTTGGTAAAAGTCGCGCCAAATGAGTTCATTTAAATAACTTTCATTCAATTTAAATGCGGTTTGTGCTAGTTTTCGTATGCTAATTGTTCCAAAGCGTAAATGGATACTTAAGCGACTTGTTCCGATAATGGAAGGGATATCTCTGTTTTCTTTATAGTTGGATATGACTGATAAAGGTTCATTTGTCGCGGGAAAATCAGTTGTTTGCTTTGATTCAAATCCCAATTCATTTAAAGTTGGAATAGGAGATGTTTGAGATTTTCTGAGGTATTGAAAATATTTTTCGGTAGGGTATAATGACAGATAAAAGTCATTTAATTTTTCTTTCCATTTCCTTGAGTAGGGAGTGAAAACTGTATAAGGGGTGCCATCATTTTTTAAAACTTCATTTTTTTCGAAAATAACGTGGTCTTTTGCTCCAGAAAATACAACATTCAATGAATTTAATTTCTCAAAAATAAATTGATCCCGTTCAAGGGCATAGGGCTCATAATCTCGATTTGTGACAACAGAAGTGACATTTAATTCACTGCACAAATTAGGAAGAATTATTTTGGGGTCGCCATGGTATATTTTCAGATCAACTCCTAATTCTCTATATTCTTTTGAAAGTCGCGTAATTTCTTGATGGATAAAGAGAACGCGCTGGTCATTGGGGGATAGTTTACTCAGGATGTTGGAGTCAAAAACAAAAATGGGCTGTACCTCAGTTTTTGTTTTTAACGCTTTATACAGCCCTGCATTATCCTCAATTCGCAGATCTCTTCGATGCCAGAATAGTGTTGTCATTTACCGTCGTATTCGACAACGTTGTTTTCTGTTTCCCAGAGTTTCACACTGAGTTTTAGATCGCTTTCGATGTGTGGTCTGAGAAGGTTCCAAATAACAACTGCAATGTTTTCGGCGGAGGGCTTTAGGTTTTGAAATTCTATGCAATCCAAGTTGAGATTCTTATGGTCGAATCGTTCACATACCTCATTGTGAATGACTGTTTTTAATTTTTTAAGATCTATTACGTAGCCAGTTTCTTGAAGAATAGGACCTTCAATACAGGTCTCTAGCACGTAATTGTGTCCATGGAAATTTGGATTGCTGCATTTTCCAAATACTTCCAAATTCTTTTCATCACTCCATTCAGGATTGAATAGGCGGTGCGCGGCATTAAAAGTTTCTCTTCTAAAAACTTTCAT
Organism: uncultured Flavobacteriia bacterium; assembly: GCA_903887095.1. Lineage (GTDB taxonomy): Bacteria > Bacteroidota > Bacteroidia > Flavobacteriales_D > Crocinitomicaceae > M0103. Next base: position 898 of record CAISOQ010000400.1, on the reverse strand, counting down.
TGTATTGAAGGGCTAAAAGTGTTTCGTAATGATCTTCAAGAATTATTTTAAACCACTCAGTGTAGAGTCTCGGATGCAATTCAATCTCCTTTTTAATGTTCTCTATCGACATCCATTTAAACGACATGGCTTCGTCGGTATTTAAATGAGGTGTTTCATCAGAATGACCAATCAAAACGTGATCAAGTTCATATTCAGTTAGACCTTTGTCCAATATTGCTCGGTAGATGAAACTAAATGATTCAATCAGTTCACAATCAAACCCCATTTCTTCTTGTAGCCTTCGATGGCCAGCTTCAATTAACGTTTCACCGTCTATTGGGTGGCTGCAACAAGTATTTGTCCACAAACCTTCTGAATGGTATTTGCCGAATGCTCGACGTTGCAACAATAGCTCATTTTGACTATTAAAAACAAAAACAGAAAACGCTCTATGAAGTAGACCTTTTTCGTGCGCCTCTAGTTTGTCCATGAGACCGATTTTTAGATCATTCTCATCAACTAAAATCACTTTATTTGAGTCTATATTGTTCAATTAGAGCAGGTTTAAATTGTGTCGGACAAAGGACGTTACAAATAAACGGTATTTTTTGTTGTTCGGGATTCTAATTCGCTCATTGAGAATCACTTCAGCTTGCGTTGATTTGATTTTATTAAACAATTTGTAATAATAAATATAAGCCATATAAACACCGAATCTAGCGTTTTTCGGAAGTTGTTTGATTCCTTCGTAACCAAGTTTGAAATCAATTTCAATATCTGCTTCGATTTCTTTTTTAACCGTGCCATTGAACTCATTCAAATCGATGCCAGGGAAATAAGTACGTCCAAGTTCTTGGTAGTCCGCTTTTAAATCTCGAAGGAAATTAATCTTCTGAAAAGCAGAACCAAGTTTCAT
>CAISOQ010000399.1 GCA_903887095.1 uncultured Flavobacteriia bacterium | reverse complement strand
TAGAATATACATTGCCCGATTAGCATATTGAATGGCTATTGCATATTCTTTTCGATCGTAATGGATGGTTCCAAGATTTATTAATGATAATCCCATTTGACGGTAATCAGAAATTTTTCGAGAATATTCATAAGACCGATCAAAATAAAACTGCGCATCATCCAGATTCTGAATGGTTCTTTGCGACATACCAATTTCTCTGTAATACTGCGCCAAACGGTACAAATCCCCCGCTTTTTCTGCGATTTCTGAAGCAAGGATATTCTTCGCTACGCTAATTTCTACTTGACCAAAGTGCTTATAGACTTTTGATTGCGTATTAAAGGACTCTGCCAAAACTGTTTGTCGTGAAGAACGTCGAGCATATTTTAATGCAAGGTCCGTATAAAGCAGCGCAGAATCCTTTTGATTTTGTATCATGAAATTGAGCGCTATGAAATTGTAATTTTCTGCAATGTTCCCATTGTTGCGTTTTTTCTTGGCAATTTTACCGGCAAACTGCAAGTAAAAATCAGCCGTTTCGAATTCATGGGATACACTATGATAATAACCGAGGTGATGATAAATTGTGTAAATGATTTCTTCCGAGCGCAGTTTATTCAAAAAAGGTTGACATGCCACTACATCCCTAAAATACTCATCTTGATTGCCCTGTAAACGATTGACTTCTGCGCTGTAAATCAGCGCACTGAAACGAATGGAGTCATTAAAGATTCTACTTTTTGCAAGTAAAACATGCTTCATCGAATCAGCACGATGAATGTTAATGGTTTTGTAATATTCCCCAAGAGCGAGCATACGCTGAAATTGCTTGGTCTCATTGCGCTCTCTTTTGATTGATTCTAAGAGCTTTATTTCATAGGAAGTCTGACCCCAAACATTTATCGATCTACCGAGTACAATTATCAGCAGAAGAAAAATGCAAGTAAAATGTTGGCGTCTCATGTGACGACTAAATTACTAATTTGAACCTTAACTTAAGTTTCTCATTGTCCTTTTATTCCTCATCTATTCGCTATCTTTGCACACTAAAATTAAGGTCAACATGGAATACGATTTTCGCGTTATAGAAAATAAATGGAGAAAGTTTTGGGCAGAAAACAAAACATTCAAAGTAACCGAAGAAACTCAAAAACCAAAATACTATGTCTTAGACATGTTTCCCTATCCATCGGGGGCCGGTCTCCACGTTGGACATCCACTGGGTTATATCGCCTCTGATATTTATTCACGATATAAGCGTTTGCAGGGCTTTAATGTACTTCATCCAATGGGGTATGATTCCTTTGGTTTGCCCGCTGAACAATATGCGATCCAAACAGGTCAACATCCTTCAATTACAACAGAACAAAACATAGCCCGTTACCGCGAGCAAATGGATAAAATCGGATTTTCTTACGACTGGGATCGAGAAGTAAGAACTTCTTCTCCTGAGTATTATAAGTGGACGCAGTGGATTTTTAAACAATTATTTGATTGCTATTATGACAATAGAACAAATAAGGCAGAACGCATTTCACAATTAGTTAGCGAATTTCAACTCAATGGAAATGTCCAAGTAAACGCTTGCACGGATTGCGAAACCAACTTTACTGCTGAAGACTGGAATTCTTATAGTGAACAACGAAAAGAAGAAATTTTACAAGAATATCGTCTGGCTTACCTTGCTGATAGTTGGGTAAATTGGTGCCCTGCTTTAGGGACTGTGTTGGCGAATGATGAGGTTGTAAATGGTGTTTCTGAGCGAGGTGGTCATCCTGTTGAACAAAAGTTAATGCGTCAATGGTCGATGCGAATAAAAGCCTATGCAGAAAGATTGTTGACAGGGTTAGAAACGGTTGATTGGACAGATTCAATCAAAGACCAGCAGCGCAATTGGATTGGAAAATCTCAAGGATGTAGCCTCCAGTTTAAAATTGATGAATCAAATTTGCAAATAGAAGTTTTTACTACTCGTCCTGATACGGTTTATGGTGTTTCCTTTATGGTATTGGCGCCAGAGCATCCATATGTGGATCAAATTACGACGGCTGAATATGCCACAGCAATCGCTGACTACAAAAAAGCAGCATCGCTCAAAACAGAGAGGGATCGTCAAGCAGATGTGAAAAACATTTCAGGTCAATTTACCGGTGCTTTTGCAGTTCATCCGTTCAGTGGAGAAAAGGTGCAAATTTGGATCGGGGATTATGTTTTGGCATCTTATGGTACTGGAGCAGTGATGGCGGTGCCATGCGGAGATCAGCGCGATTATGATTTTGCGAAACACTTTAATTTGGAAATCAAAAATATATTCGCATCTGTGGATATAAGTGAAGCAGCGTATACTGAAAAAGATGCTGTGATTGCCAATTCAGATTTTTTGAATGGACTCGATGCTAAATCAGCAATTAAAAAAGCGATTGAAACCATTGAAGAAAAAGGACTGGGAAAAGGCAAGACAAATTACCGCTTGCGCGATGCTGTTTTCAGTCGGCAACGTTATTGGGGGGAACCATTCCCGGTTTACTACAAAAATGAATTGCCTTACCTTGTGGACGATGCCAATTTGCCAATCGAATTGCCAGAAGTAGATAAATATTTGCCAACTGAAGATGGGGAGCCGCCTTTGGCTCGTGCAGAAAAATCTGCATGGAACTTCTCCCAAGGTGACAGGATGGAGTTCAATACAATGCCAGGATGGGCGGGAAGTTCATGGTATTTCTTGCGCTATATGGATCCAAAAAATGAAATAGAATTTGTCTCTAAAGAAAAAGCCGATTATTGGAATCAAGTAGACCTTTACATAGGTGGATCTGAACATGCAACAGGGCACTTGCTTTATGCCCGATTTTGGACAAAATTTCTCTTTGATCAAGGGTACATTTCTTTTGATGAACCTTTTGCAAAAATGATTAACCAGGGTATGATTTTAGGACGAAGTAGTTTTGTTTATAGGATCAAAGATTCGATTAAGTTTGTGACACTTTCAAAGAAAAAAGATTTTGATGTTACCCCAATCCATGTAGATATCTCATTGGTTGATAATGATAAATTAGACATTGAAGGATTCAAGGCATGGAGACCTGAATTTTCACAAGCTGAGTTTATTTGCGAGGAAGATGGGTCATATGTTTGCGGAACAGAAGTCGAGAAAATGTCGAAATCAAAATACAATGTCCAAACTCCGGATGAATTAGTAGATAAATTTGGAGCAGACACATTGCGTATGTATGAAATGTTTCTGGGTCCATTAGAGCAAAGCAAACCATGGGATACCAAAGGAATAAATGGAGTGCACAATTTTTTGCGTAAGCTTTGGAGGTTATTTCACGATCAGGAAGGAAATGTATTTTTGGTGGATGAAAGTCCAACGAAAGAAGCACTAAAAACACTTCACAAGACCATTAAAAAAATGACTGATGATTTGGACCGTTTTTCATTCAATACGGGCGTGTCTAATTTCATGATTTGCGTGAATGAGCTGACAGATCAGAAATGTCATAACAAAGCCATCTTATCTGAATTAATCATTATGCTTTCGCCTTATGCACCGCATATTTGCGAAGAGTTATGGGTTAAATTAGGAAACGATGCAGGAACAATTAACGAAGCTCGTTTTCCAGCGTTCAAAGAAGAGTATTTAGTTGAGGCGTCAGTGGCGTATCCGATTTCTTTCAATGGAAAAATGAGAATGAAATTAGAATTGCCAACAACTTATTCTGCACAAGAGGTTGAACAAGCAGTTTTAGAAAATCAAGATGCTCAAAAATGGCTGGAAGGCAAATCTCCTAAAAAAGTGATTGTTGTTCCCGGAAAGATTGTAAACATTGTGCTATAGATTTCGGATCGTTTTTGTAAATTGAAACAGTGTAAGTGAAAAATCATTGTGGCACACACTTTGTTTAATCACGAATACTTAATTCAGATTTATGAAAAATTTAGCTTATTTATTTGTCCTGGTTGGTGGGATGTTCACCATGACCAGTAGCACAGAAGTCACTTATCCAACAGTCGTTAACAAAGCCTTTCAAATAGGTGAAAAGTTGCGCTACAGAGTTACCTATGGTTTTATGGATGCCGGTGAAGCAGTACTTGAGTTAAAAGCAACGACAAAAAAAGGTGCAAATCGAGAGCTCATGCATGCTGTTGGGTCGGGTAGAACCCTCGGTGGGTTTAATGCTTTTTTTAAAGTGGTAGATTCCTATGAAACATTTCTAGATAAAAAAGGGGTCTTTCCGTGGTTCTTTGTTCGTCGCGTTGATGAAGGCGGTTATAAAATTAACCAGGACTATGCGTTTAAACACGATAAGTATAAAGTGGATAATGGCAAAGGCAAAGAATTTAAAATACCAGTTGGAATTCAAGATATGATTTCTTCGTTTTACTATGCGCGAACATTGAATTTTAAGGATATGAAAAAAGGAAAAACCTTTGAATTCAAATGCTTTATGGATGATGAGATTTATAATCTCAAAATAAAATACGTTGGTGATGAGACAATTACTATTCGTAAAGGAAAATTTTCTTGTCATAAATTTGTACCGGTTGTGCAAACGGGTCGGTATTTCAAAAGTGAAGAAGATGTCAATTTTTGGGTAACAAATGATGACAATAAAATACCAGTTTTAGTAAAAGCAAAAATTCCTGTAGGTGTGGTGAAAATGCACCTAGTCGAATGGAGCGGCCTTAAAAATGAATTAAAAAGTAAGGTGAAGTAATAAAAAAGTAAAGGCGTTCGAAAGGGCGCCTTTCTTGATTATCAGCAACTTCTAAGTTATTAAAAATTCACTTTTGAAAAAAAAAATGCATCTTCAAAAGACAAAAATTAGTTTAGTTTGTCAATTCATTTAAATTTGCTCAAAATTCAGGAGATGGACAGCGAATACGTGCTGATAGAGAAAGAAGATGTTGAAAAGTTCCGCTTTCCAAAAGAGGAAGTGCTTAAGTCAGATGCGGACAAAAAGATCCTCAAAGCGGCTTTAGAGCGTGCCAATGCATTAGGTAATCTTGAGCATCACAAAGTAAAAATTTACTTTGAGGATGATAAAAAGAAAAAGGTCGTTCATACAACAATTTGGGCGGTTACAGATAATGCAATAGTTTTGAAACAAAATGTGTTGATTCCAATTAGAAGGATCTACAAACTGGAAATATAAATAGAAGTATGTCGAAAAGAAGAGCTATTATCAGTTACGATAAATTGACGATTGATCAGAAGAAACAAATCTTGAAAGATTTTCCTGACGGATACATCAATCATCTTACAACAATAAAAACTCCAACTGGCGAGACATTGGATGCATTGATGTGGGAAACGGAAGAAGTGATTTATTTGGTTAAAATCAATAAGGTAGCACCGAAGGCTGCGGCAGTGGATGAAGACGATGATGATTTTGAAGAAGATATCGATAAATTGGATGTAAAAGACGATGATCTTGATGCAGACGATGAAGAAGAAGAGGAAGATTATGATAAGCCTGATGAAGATGCAGGCGAAGATGAAGATTAAAACAAAAAAGGCTCCATTATATGGAGCCTTTTTTATTAAATATAAATTCTATTTTAATTAATCGTTCAATTTGAGTACAGCCATGAATGCCTCTTGAGGCACTTCAACTTTTCCTATCTGACGCATTCTTTTCTTACCTTCTTTTTGTTTTTCCAGAAGTTTACGTTTACGCGTGATATCTCCACCATAACATTTTGCTGTTACATCTTTACGCAACGCTTTTATGGTTTCCCTTGCAATCACCTTAGCGCCAATCGCAGCTTGAATAGGAATTTCGAATTGCTGTCTAGGGATTAGTTCTTTTAATTTGACACATATTTTTTTACCGAGTTCATAGGCGTTACTTCTGTGAACAAGTGCGGAGAGTGCATCAAGTTGTTCACCGTTCAACAACATATCCATACGAATAAGATCTGATTCTTTATAGCCGATAGGATGGTAATCAAATGATGCATAACCTCTTGATACGGATTTGAGTCGATCGTAAAAATCAAATACAATTTCAGCTAAAGGCATTTCAAATGTAATTTCAACTCGATCCTGAGTAAGGTATACTTGGTTTTTCAATTCACCTCTTTTCTCAATGCATAGGTTCATAATTTGACCAATGTATTCTGATTTTGTGATGACTTGTGCTTTGATGTAAGGCTCCTCAATGCGATCGATTCCAGCTGGATCAGGTAACTCTGATGGATTGTTTACAATCATTGCCTTGTCTGGATCTTTGCGCATGTAGCAGAAATAAGAAACGTTGGGAACGGTTGTAATAACTGTCATATTGAACTCTCGTTCAAGTCGCTCCTGAATAATCTCCATATGCAACATTCCAAGGAATCCACATCGGAAACCAAAGCCTAATGCAGCGGAAGATTCTGGCTCAAACACCAATGACGAATCGTTCAACTGCAACTTTTCCATGGAGTACCTCAGCTCTTCATAGTCATCCGTTTCGACTGGATAAATTCCCGCAAACACCATGGGTTTTACATCTTCAAAACCTTTGATAGCGGAATCACACGGATTATTTGCACTTGTGATTGTATCTCCAACCTTTACTTCATTTGCTTGTTTAATACCGGAGATGATGTATCCTACGTCCCCGGCGCGAACTTCCTTTTTTGGACTTAAGTCCATTTTTAGAATTCCAATTTCATCTGCATTGTATTCCTTTCCCGTGTTGAAAAACTTAACACGGTCCCCTTTTTTGATTACACCATTTTTAACACGGAAATAAGCAATTATTCCTCGGAAAGGATTGAAAACGGAATCAAAGATCATCGCTTGTAAAGGCTCATCTTCATTTCCTTTCGGAGATGGAATTCGATCAATCACCGCTTTGAGTATTTCATCTACTCCAAGTCCAGTTTTTCCAGAGGCAGGTATGACATCCGAAGGATCGCAACCAATGAGGTCTACAATTTGATCAGTAACCTCTTCAGGCATTGCACCTGGTAGGTCCATTTTATTGAGAATTGGAATGATTTCCAAATCATGTTCCAAAGCGAGGTATAAATTTGAGATAGTTTGCGCTTCAATTCCTTGAGAAGCATCTACAATCAATAAAGCACCTTCGCAGGCAGCGATAGAACGAGAAACTTCGTAAGAAAAATCTACGTGCCCCGGAGTATCAATTAAATTGAGGACATAATCCTGACCCTCAAATTTATAATTCATTTGAATCGCGTGACTCTTGATCGTGATCCCGCGTTCTCTTTCCAAATCCATATCATCCAGCGCTTGCGCTTGCATTTCCCGGTCTGAGATGGTTCCAGTTGTTTGCAACAACCTGTCAGCCAATGTGCTTTTCCCATGGTCTATGTGAGCGATGATACAGAAATTTCGAATATGCTTCATAAATAATTTTGAAAATCCACAGTGTTAATCTGTGGTTGGAATGTTGCGAATTTACGGCAAAAAATTGGTTTTCTAACGTCAATATTAGCGCATAAAAAATTGAAAGGAGGAAACTTTCGTCCCCCCCTTCCAAAACCTAAACTACTACTACTTATGAAAACTAACTTTACTTCAGTTGGGATTTCAAATTGTATGCCATACTTTTTGTTCCCTTTCTTCTGCTCGGTATATTTCTATAACGCACAACCTTAGTGTAAATTACAGCGGTAAGATTTTTTTAACTTTTTTTAAATTTTATAATCTGAAAGGGGATCGCAAGTCACTTATTAACAATATAAGTTGTTTAATTTTTTTTGTTCCATTGAATTGTAAATTTCTTTATGCATTAACTTCGTGTCGATGAGTACAAATGCAGAAAAATTCAGTAAACGCGGTGTAAGAACGAGTTATGTTTCCACTGTTTTGGGGATATCTTTGGTGTTGTTTATGATTGGACTTGTTCTAGGAGGAGTGTTGGGCCTTGACAATGTTCAAAAGCAGGCAAAAGAATCGTTGCAAGGCGACTTGTTTTTTAAACCTGAAATGAACGATGCGGACATAAAGCAAATAGAGCAGGAGCTAAAAACGTGGGGGCAATTCAGTGATGTGTTTTTTGTTTCACCTGATAGAGCTATTGAAGAATTTAGTGGTGCCGATCAAAATGCTGATCAGATTCTAAGTGTATTTGAAGGTGACAATCCTTTGCCTCCGACGATTGGTTTCAAACCGAAAGCCGATTACGCTACAAAAGAGGGGATGTTGAAAATCAAACAAGCCTTAATACATGCATATCCTGATCAGATTGATGAAGTGAATTATGATAAGTCGAGCGTTGAAACAGTGAACCTGGGATTCAAACAATTTGTTTTTCTCTTTCTCGTGGTAGCCATTCTTTTAATCATTGTTGCTGTGGCGATGATTAACAATACCATTCGATTATCTCTTTATTCCAAAAGGTTCACAATTAAAACAATGCAACTTGTAGGTGCAACATCTGGATACATCAGAGGGCCCTTTTTAAGACAATCTATTTTTCAGGGTGTTGTGTCTTCAATCATTGGATTAGCGTTGTTAATGACCTTGTTTTTTGCATTGAATAATACGCTTGAATCCATAGAAATTACATTTACTCCGATGAGTTTTCTAATTTTATTGGGTTCTATCTTTGTTTTGGGAATATTCATTACGGTTATTTCTACGTGGTTCGCCCTGAATAAATATTTGAGAATGAAGTTGGATGATTTGTATTAATTTTACTGCATCATGGAAGAAAAAATTGGAACAAAGCGATCAGAATTAACAGGAAGTGATGAAAATCCACATTTTGGGTTTAAAGCACAAAATTACCGTTTGTTACTTATTGGACTAGCAATCAATGTGGTAGGTTTTTTACTGATGATTGGTGGCGGATCAGAGGATCCAAGTAAATTTGATGCAAATGAATTGTTCAGCTTTCAGCGCATTACACTTTCACCAATTCTAATTATTGCAGGATACATAGTTATATTGTATTCCATAATGAAGCGCTCTTCCAAAAAATAGTCCAATGGATATTTTACAAGCGATCATCCTCGCTATCGTAGAAGGATTGACGGAATTTTTACCTGTCTCTTCTACCGCCCACATGATTTTCACAAGCACTGCATTTGAAACCCAAGGCGATTCGTTTGTCAAAATGTTCCAAGTTTCAATTCAATTTGGAGCAATTTTGGCCGTTCTCGTATTGTATTGGAAAAAGTTTGTCAATTTCAAAAACCTGAATTTTTATATCAAACTTGCGTGTGCAGTTTTACCGGCTCTTGTTTTAGGAAAACTCTTTGATGACAAAATTGAAGCAGTGCTAGAAAAGCCAATTCCAATTGCGATCGTTCTTGTTATAGGTGGCATCGTACTTTTATTTATCGACAAATTATTTAAAAATCCTTCAATTGAAACGGAAGAATCGGTTACCATTCGTAAAGCTGTGACAATCGGTTTCTGGCAATGTTTGGCAATGATGCCTGGTACGAGTAGATCTGCGGCCTCTATAATCGGTGGTATGCAACAAGGTTTAACACGAAAACTCGCGGCTGAATTTTCTTTCTTTTTGGCTGTACCTACAATGCTCGCTGTAACGTGTTATTCTTTATTTCTAAAGGATTGGGATTTTAAAGGACAAGAAATGCATGGTTACGAAATGATTTCTTCATCAACGAACAACATGCTAATTTTTATTTTAGGAAATATAATTGCTTTTGTTGTTGCTATTGTCGCCATTCGCTTTTTTATAAGTCTGATCGAAAAGTTTGGATTTAGAATCTGGGGTTGGTACAGAATTGTTGTTGGAGTCATTCTCATACTATTGTTTACAATCTGATGAATTTTCAGGAAGGAGTAACCATTTTAGTTGATAAACCCTATCAATGGACATCTTTTGATGTCGTAAATAAAATTCGTTGGAACCTCAAGCAGCGCTTGAAAGTCAAAAACATCAAGGTTGGTCATGCCGGCACACTCGACCCACTTGCAACAGGACTTCTGGTTCTTTGCATTGGCAAGCATACTAAAAAGATTGATGAATACATGGTAGGTGTAAAGCAATACACAGGAACTATTCTCCTGGGAAAAACTACCCCCTCTTATGATTTGGAAACTGAATTTGACCAAGAATTTTCGACAGAGCACATTGGTAAAACAGAAATTGAACAAGCCAGATTGAAATTTTTGGGAAAAATCGCTCAAGTTCCCCCAATTTTTTCGGCCAAACAAGTTGATGGTAAACGGGCGTATGATCTTGCCAGAGCAGGCAAAACGATAGAATTGAAATCAAATATGGTTGAAATAATTGATTTTCAACTAGACAATTCTCGATTTCCGGAAATTGATTTTTCAATTACTTGTTCAAAAGGCACTTACATCCGTTCAATTGCACATGACCTTGGTATAATGCTTGGTTCAGGTGGTACTTTAGTAGCCTTGAGAAGAACAGCATCCGGTGATTTTAACCTGCAAAATGCACGTTCCGTTGAAGAGTGGATAGAGATTATTCGAAGAGAAGAAGAATAAGTACTTGACAAGGCCTCTTTGAAATTGTATCTTTGCCCTCCTTTTCAAAAGAAAAATAAATAGCCCTATGAGCAAAATGAAACTTTCCGATTTCAGTTTCGATCTTCCTGAAGAACTGATTGCAGAGTACCCGAGTGATAATAGAGACGAAGCTCGATTGATGGTATTGCACCGTGATTCTGGAAAAATTGAACACCGACAATTCAAAGATATAATTGATTATTTCGGTGATGGAGACGTAATGATCATGAACAACACAAAAGTTTTTCCTGCCAGAATGTATGGTAACAAGGAAAAAACAGGTGCGAAAATTGAAGTTTTTTTACTTCGAGAATTGAACAGAGAAAGTTTACTCTGGGATGTATTAGTTGATCCAGCGAGAAAAATCAGAATTGGTAACAAATTATATTTCGGGGATGATGATTCTCTCGTTGCTGAAGTAATTGACAATACAACTTCTCGAGGAAGAACGTTGAGATTTCTTTTCGACGGTCCATACGAAGAGTTTAAAGCGAAAATCACAGAGTTAGGAGAGACGCCACTTCCAAAATATATTAAGCGCGAAGTTGAAGCGCAAGACGAGGATCGCTACCAAACAATTTTTGCTAAGGTTGAAGGTGCAGTAGCAGCTCCAACTGCAGGACTTCACTTTTCTCGTGAACTTATGAAGCGTTTAGAGTTGAAGGGGATAAATTTTGCAGAAGTTACGCTTCATGTTGGACTTGGTACTTTTCGTCCTGTTGAAGTTGAAGATTTGACCAAGCACAAAATGGATTCGGAACAAGTGATTATCCCAGAAAAATGCACTGAAATAGTTAACGAAGCAAAGGCAAATAAAAAACGTGTTTGTGCAATTGGAACAACTTCAATGCGAACAATTGAAACTTCCGTTTCTACGGAGGGATATTTGAAGCCCTTTGATGGTTGGACGAACAAGTTTATCTTCCCACCATATGATTTCAGTGTGGCAGATTGTATGGTTACTAATTTTCACACGCCACTTTCAACATTGTTAATGATGATTTCTGCGTTTGCTGGTCATGAATTAATGATGGAGGCATATAGACAGGCGGTAGAGCAGAAATATAAGTTCTATTCTTACGGAGATGCTATGCTTATTCTCTAAAAAAGTAGAAAAACCATAAAAATGAAGGAGGCGTCAGCCTCCTTTTCTATTTCACAAATTTGAATTTAAAAATGCAATAAATTGCTCGGAATCCGTCTTTCCAGCCTATTTTCTTGCCCTCCTCATAAGTCCTTCCATAATAGGATATTCCTACTTCGTAAATTCTTACGTTTGGGATTCGCGCTAATTTAGCCGTGATTTCAGGCTCAATGCCAAATCTACTTTCCGTAATAGTTATTTGCTTGGCCATAGAACTTCGAATTAATTTGTAGCATGTTTCCATATCTGTCAAATTAAGATTCGTCATTATGTTGGACAAAGTGGTCAAAAATTTATTTCCAATTGAATGCCAGAAAAATAAAATGCGGTGTGGATGATGACCAACAAAGCGCGAACCATAAACTACATCAGCATCGTCCATAAAAACAGGCTTCAAAAGTAAATTGTACTCAGTTGGATCATATTCCAAATCAGCGTCTTGAATTATAAGATAATCTCCACTACACTCTTTAATTGCACGATTGAT
>CAISOQ010000398.1 GCA_903887095.1 uncultured Flavobacteriia bacterium | reverse complement strand
ATTCTTCCTGATTTTCCTATTCATGTGGATCAGATGGACTCTTCCACGTTTCCGATTTGATCAATTGATGCATTTGGGCTGGAAGAGCTTAATTCCAATTTCGCTCATCAACTTGTTGATTACTGGTCTGGTGGTCGCATTCAAAGAAGGTTGGTTTAATTAAGAATTGAAGATATGCAAAGTTTAACCGACAGAAAAAAAGTAGTTTCCAAGAAGGAAATGACCTTTATGGAGAAAATTTATATTCCTGCAATTCTAGGAGGAATGTGGATTACATTCAAACATTTATTTCGTAAAAACAATACTGTTAAGTACCCAGAGGAAACACGTGAGTTCGCTCCTGTCTACCGTGGTCAACATGTGTTGAAGCGTGATGAAGAAGGACGTGAAAATTGCACGGCATGCGGATTATGTGCAGTTGCATGTCCAGCTGAAGCAATAACAATGGTTGCGGCTGAGCGAAATAAAGGAGAAGAAAATCTTTATAGAGAGGAGAAATATGCCGAGTCATATGAAATAAATATGTTGCGTTGTATCTTCTGTGGATTGTGTGAAGAAGCTTGTCCAAAAGAGGCAATTTTCTTAACTGACCGCATTGTTCCATCAAATTTTGAGAGAAATGAATTTGTTTATGGAAAAGATAGATTGGTAGAAGAGATCAATGATCGAATTGATATTACAAAGCGTCAACATACTGGAAAAAGAACAGAGAAATGAGTTTAGAATTAATTGCAACTATTTTGGGTGGTTTAACCATTGGTTCGGCCTTGATGGTAGTTCTCAGCAAGCACCCAGTGAGAAGCGTACTTTACCTTGTATTGACGTTTTTCATGATTTCATCAAATTACATCATGATGAATGCTCAGTTTATTGCAGTGGTGAATATCATCGTTTATGCTGGTGCAATCATGGTATTGTTTTTATTTGTTTTGATGTTACTGAATCTAAGCAAGGAAAACGAACCTAAAACATCCTTGATGATAAAAATTGCAGCTGCGGTTGCAGGTGGAGGATTATTCACAGTGCTCATTGCAGCATTAAAAGAGGGGGTTGTTCTAGCTACAGTTAATACTGTTACATCGAATGATCAAGGTTTGGTTCAGAATCTTGGACAATTACTCTTTACAAAATATGTGTTGCCTTTCGAAGTTTCATCCGTGTTGTTTATTGCAGCAATGGTTGGAGCTGTTTTATTGGCGAAACGTGAAAAACAAATTATAGATTAAAATGACTTTAGCTAGTATTTTTCAATCAGGTGTTTCAATACAATTCTACATTGTGTTGTCGACACTCCTTTTTTGCATTGGCGCTATCGGCGTATTGGTGCGACGCAACGCAATCATTTTGCTGATGTGTATTGAATTAATGTTGAATGCTGTTAATTTATTGATGGTAGCGTTTTCAACGTACTTTGGAAAAGCAGATGGTCAAATATTTGTTTTTTTCATAATGGTAGTAGCAGCGGCAGAAGCGACTGTTGGACTTTCAATCCTAGTTATGGCCTACAGAAACTTGAGAACAACTGATGTCGGTCTCTTCAATAAATTAAACGGGTAAATCATGTCAATAGATCAATTGATAATTTTCATTCTTGCCCTGCCACTTGCAGGTGCATTGATAAATGGTACAATAGGCAGAGATCTTCCAAAAGTAGTCGTAGGTGCAATTGCTACAAGTGTAATGTTTATTGCTTTTGCCTTTGCGCTAATAGTTTTCAGTTCTGTGCATGAACAAAAACTGGTACATCTATTTACCATGCTTTCTCTTGGTGATTTTGAACTTAATGCACGATTGCAATTGGATTCATTATCCATTTGGATGACCTTGATTGTAACGGGTGTCGGATCACTGATTCATTTGTTTTCAATGGGTTATATGAAAGAGGATGAAGGGTATTATAAGTTTTTTACTTATTTGAACCTCTTCATTTTTGCCATGTTGATTCTAGTACTTGGTAGTAACTATTTTATGCTTTTCTTTGGTTGGGAAGGTGTAGGTATTTGTTCTTATTTGCTGATT
>CAISOQ010000397.1 GCA_903887095.1 uncultured Flavobacteriia bacterium | reverse complement strand
GTCCTTTTCCATCGACCATTCGAACTCCTAATCCGCCTGCTTCTGGATGTTCATCCATGAAATCAATAACCTTGTGAAGGGTATCTTCTTCAATAACTGTGTCTGGATTGAGTAAAAGAACATACTCGGAATTGCAAAGTTCGATTGCTTGGTTGTTCGCTTTTGAAAAGCCTTTATTGTCTTTGTTGGCAATTAAATTAAATTCTCCAAACTTGCGCTTGACCATATCAATCGAACCATCAATGGAGTTATTGTCAACGATGAAGACCTCACCATTAATTCCTTGAAGTGCTTTCTTAACTGAATTGAGACACTGTTCCAGGAAATATTCTACATTGTAATTTACAATGATAATTGCGATTTTATATGGATAGTTTTGATTCAAGTTATTGTTTTATCGCAATGCACGAAATTTCAACATTTACATCCAAAGGTAGTTTTGCTACTTGTACAGTTTCGCGAGCAGGCGGTATGGTTCCAAAATAACTGCCATAAACTGCATTCATTGCAGCGAAATCATTCATGTCTTTAAGGAAAATACTGCACTTGACAATATCATCTAGTGTCATTCCTGCTTCTTTTAAGAGCGCAGTTATGTTTTTTAAAACCTGATGCGTTGATGCTTCAATTGATTCAAGAACTAAGTCTCCTGTAAACGGATTCAAAGGTATTTGTCCACTAACATATAGTGTTTGGTCTACTAAAATAGCCTGGCTGTAAGGGCCGATTGGAGCTGGTGCTCCTGAAATTTGAATGGATTTTTTCATAGATCGTTAACGCAATTAAATCACTTTTAGTGAATGTTTTTTGAATTAAAACAAATTGTGAAATCACTTTCTCCAATTTTGCTTTGATTAACTTTGTGCAAGTTTAACAATTCAAGTTCGATAATTTGAAAGTTCTCCTCGTGGATTTTTATGATTCTTTTACTTACAACCTCTCGCATTACTTAGAAGCGTTGGGGGCAGAAGTGATTGTTCTAAAAAATGACAAAATAAAGTTGGAAGAATTGCCGGATTTCGACAGAATGGTTTTTTCTCCTGGACCTGGATTGCCGTCAGAAAAATTAAATTTTTACCCACTTCTTGATCGTTTTGTTGGCGAAAAAAAAATACTAGGTGTTTGTTTGGGTATGCAGGGAATCGCAGCGTATTTGGGTGCTGATTTATATAATATGGAGCAGGTCAAGCATGGTGTTAGTGAGATGGTTGAAGTAGATGTGAATTCCGTTTTGTTCAAAAATTGTCAAAGGAGATTATATGTTGGACTTTATCACAGTTGGGCAGTTAAAAATATAGAAGGAACAGGATTCAACGTAACAGCGACGTCCAATGATAAAACAATCATGGCATTTGAAAATTCTGAAAAAGGTATTTATGGGGTGCAATTCCATCCCGAATCAATTTTGACGGAGAGTGGAAAGCAGATTCTACTCAATTTTTTAACATCGTAGATTTTGAAATTGCTTTTGCTTTAAATTTGTTAGAATTAATAGCAAAACTATAAATACATTCAAGCGTTTTTATTCGTTATAAAAAGAAAGATATCGGTTACTAGGTTGGTGTTGTTGTGGTTATTATTTTTACACTATAAAATTTATACTATGAAATACTTAAAAACGATTTTCGCATGCGTATGTTCTGCATTTCTTTTGTTTTCATGCTCAAATCATGAAGCAAAAAAATATGGGCCAGTAGATTTTGAAATTTCAGTAGAAGGGCCATTATTTGCCGAATCGATTGCTGAAGGTGTAGTGACAGTTCCTTTTAAACCTGAAGATTTTGGAATAACTAGGGAAGAGGTTCATAGTATGAAATTAGATGAGATTGTTCTCACATGTGATCACCCTGACGGTTTAGGGATTTTCAACAATATAGTTTTTACAGTAATGACGGACAATACTGAATCGAAGGAGGTAGCTTCAAAGAAAATAAAAGGAAGTCCCAAAAAGATGACAATAAAAGGTTTGGATAAGGCTGTGATTGAAGGTTTTTCAGAAACAGACCAGTTTTATTTGGAAATGACAGGGATTTCTAACAAAGATATTGATGATAATGTCACTCTTAAAGGACAATTGACATTGAGTTTGATGGTTAATAAGTAAAAAGTTACTAAATTGTCCTTGTTTGGTATGGTAATTGTTTTTACAAATTCAAATTAAGTAAATTATGAAAAAGTTGAAATCACTAGGTCTATTTTGTTTGAGCGTTGTTCTCTTCTTGAGCAGTACAGCCTTTACTTTGAGTAAGATTTATCAAACGGAAGAAGGAGATGCTCTTGTCGGGATTTGGATGCCAAGTCACGGAAAAGCGAAAGTTAAGGTTTCTAAAGTCGGTACAAAGTATTATGGTAAGATAGTTTGGCTGAAAGAACCTTTGTATCCTGATGGAACCAAGAAACGAGATAAGAATAATCCCGATTCGAAAATGCACGAAACACCTTTGCTTGGTTACAAGATTCTAAAAGATTTTGAATATGTTGGAAAGAAGGTCTGGGAGAACGGAACTATATATGATCCAGAGAATGGCAGTACTTATAGTTGT
>CAISOQ010000396.1 GCA_903887095.1 uncultured Flavobacteriia bacterium | reverse complement strand
TTTTCATCACGCGCTTTTTTCTCTTGCTCATCAGCACGATTTTCAGCTTCGTTCTTTTCTTTTTCTTGATCTTTTTGTTTTTCTTGAGCCTCTTTTTTAGCTCGCTCTTCATTTTCTTTGGCGCTTTCTAGTTTTGCAGCCGCCAATGCTTTTGAGCGCTCTTCCTCTTCTTCTTGGCGCTGCTTTATTTCCGCCTCTCTTTTTCTTGATTCTTCATTTAAACGATCTGTTTCAGCAGCTTTAACTCTTTCTGCCTCCTCTTTCGTTTTTTCAGCTTCTGATTTTTGTTTATCAGCAGCAGATTGCTTTTCTGAAGCGGATTTCTCTGTTTCTTCTCTTTCCTTCCTCAGTTGCTCATTTGAAGCCGCGGCCTTTTCCTTTTCTGCCGCATATTTTTCTGCATCGTTGCGGTATTGGCTTTCTTTTTCTTCGTTTTTAACAGTTTTTTCCTCTAATTTATTGACCTTTTCTGATGATGCAGCGCTAACTTCGTCTGCCGATTCTGTTCTACTCTTGAGCTGAATGCCATACGTTTTGCCATTTTCTAACGCAATATCATCCAACCTGTTTTCACGAAACATGCTGTGTGAAACTTGAATACTAATGAGTTGTTTGTTATATGTTGGAATGGCCACTAGTGCTTTACCACCCTCATCCGTTGTTCCAGCACCAATTGTAATGTTGCCGACAAGGGATACAACTTTAACTAAAGCCCCCTTTACCGGTTTTCCCGCAGAAAGCACCTGAACAGTCACGGTAACAGCTTCTTTTTTAAAATTAGTTGTAATGGATGATTTTTCCCCCGCAAATACAACGGAAGATTGTCCACAAACAAGCAATCCGCAAACAAGTATGATTTTCTTCATGGTTTTAAATAGAAATTAGATGTGTTAAAGATAATAGAAAAGTTTTTGGAGACTTCAAAATCAAATACAATTCCAAAATCATGTAACTTTAAGGCGTGCAATTCAAAGATGTTACAGGACTGCAAGAGCAGAAAGATCAACTCATACGGGAAGCCCGGCAGGGCACTGTGAGTCATGCTAAATTATTTCATGGAAAAGCGGGTTTTGGTGGCCTACCGCTGGCGTTGGGGTTTGTTCAGTATTTGTTCTGCGAGCAACGCCAAGAGCTTGATAGTTGTGGAGCATGCCCCTCCTGTAAAAAAGTGCTTGCGTTGCAACATCCAGATCTTCATTTTTCTTTTCCTGTTGTTCAATCTTTAGGAAAAACTTCTGATCAGTTCATTCATGAATGGCGAAAGCAGGTAATAGAAAACCCTTATTTTTCTTTAAAAGAGTGGCTTTCCAGAATTGATGAAAAGGAGCGTCGGCCAATCATTGGAACAGAGGAGAGTCAGGATATTTTAAGGAAATTGAGCCTTAAGTCTTTTGAGGGCGGATATAAAATCATGATAATTTGGATGTCCGAAGAAATGAATACGCATTGTTCTAACAAATTGTTAAAAATGTTGGAAGAGCCGCCAAAAGACACAGTTTTTATTCTTCTTGCTGAGCAGTCAGAACAACTTTTACCCACAATCGTTTCAAGGACCCAAACATTGAGAATCCCACGACTACATTCTGAGGATTTGAGGATTTTCTTGCAACACAAAGGTGTTCGTTCAGCGGAAGTGGAGGGCCTTGTGGCCCGATCAGAAGGAGACCTTGTTTTGGCAGCGGAACTTATCGATCATCAGTCGGATCAAAATGAATTGCGCGAAAGGTTTATTCAATTAATGCGGGTGTGTTACAAAAAAGATGTAATTCCAATGCTTGATTGGGCCGAAACAACCGCTATGTTAACCAAGGAAAGACAAAAGATTTTTTTAGAGTATAGCCTACACATGTTTCGTCAAAGTATTTTAAAGAATTATACGGACGATCAACTGACAAGAGTTTCTGCGGACGAAGAGCTTTTTTTAAAGAACTTTTCGAAATTTATCACGGGAAAAAATTTGGCTGACTTCATGAAAACCTTTAATGATGCGCATTATCACCTTGAACGCAACGCCAATGCCAAGATATTATTTATGAGCCTTTGCTTCAAGGTAATGCGCTACATACATTTTGCTTAAACAGATATAACGTTTCTTGGGGCGGTCAGCACGGAATAATTTTATATTTTTACGAAAATAATTTCAGAATAAATGGGCTGTTCAAATTGCAGTAGTGGTGGAGGAACACCGCGAGGATGTAAAAATAACGGCACTTGTAGTTCTGGTGGTTGCAACAAACTCGAGGTGTATGACTGGTTGGCAAACATTGCTTTGCCAGGAGGACAAACACCCTATGATATAGTAGAAATCCGATTTAAAAACAGTCGGAAGAACTTTTACAGAAATTCGAAGGGATTAACGCTTCATGTTGGAGACGTTGTAGTGGTGGAAACCAGTCCTGGTCATGACGTTGGAGTCGTTTCTGTAGTTGGGGAACTTGCCAGAATTCAAGTGAAGAAAAAAGCGCCAGGGTTTAAACCTATGGAGGCTAAAAAGATACTTCGAATAGCGAACCAGGAAGATATTGATAAGTGGTCGCAAGCAAGGGACCTTGAAAAAGAGGCGATGTACAAATCACGCACACTTGCTGTCAATCTGCATCTTGAAATGAAAATTTCTGATGTTGAATACCAAGGAGACCTGAGTAAGGCAACATTTTATTATACCGCGGAAGGACGTGTAGATTTTCGTCAATTGATCAAGGATATGGCCGATCAATTCAAAATTCGTGTCGAAATGAGGCAAATAGGTTCTCGTCAAGAGGCTTCCAGATTAGGCGGTATTGGTTCTTGCGGAAGAGAGCTCTGTTGCTCCACTTGGTTGACCGATTTCCGCTCTGTTTCAACATCAGCAGCGAGATATCAGCAGTTATCACTTAATCCTCAAAAATTGGCTGGCCAATGTGGTAAATTGAAGTGTTGTTTGAATTATGAGCTCGACATGTACCTTGATGCAATCAAATCCTTCCCGAAATCAGATACACGCTTACAAACGGAAAAGGGATCTGCGTTTCACATCAAAACGGATGTTTTTAAAAGACAAATGTGGTACGCATACGAAGGTGATGCTGCGATAGGTTCAGGATTAATTCCTCTTGATCCTGAAAGGGTAAGAGAAATAATAAGACTCAATAAAGATGGAAAAAAACCAAAAGAATTGAGCGAATACAAGGAGGAAGTGGTCGTTAAAGAACCGGATTATTCCAATGTAGTGGGTCAGGATAGTTTAAACCGGTTTGAACATGCATTTAAGGCTAAAAAGAAAAAGAAAAAACCCCAGGCAAGACGTGAAGGCGTTCAAAATGAAGCTGTCGTAACACAGACACCCAACCCGTCATCGCAGCAGGCAGAGGGCGTAAGACCACCATCAAATAAACGCCGAAACAACCGTAATAAGAATCGTAAACCGGGCAACGGAAACAATCCTAACGCGAACAATGAAAACAACAGTTAAAATAGTTTCTTTAATACTATTCTTGGTTGTGTTGGTAAGCTGCTCATCTACACCAACGTATGAAAAATCGTATGGGTTTAGCGGTAATGAGTGGACTCAAAATGTTAAACCATCATTTACAGTAGAAATTAAAGATACAACGAAAGAGTACAATTTTGTTTTAACTCTAAGGACCACAACAGAATACAAGTACTCCAATTTGTGGATTTATATGAGCACATCCACCCCAGATGGTCAAAAAGCAAGAGAGCCCTTTGAAATAAAAATAACAAATCCAGATGGTACCTGGGCAGGAAAGAAAACGGGAACCATTGTTGAAAACAGTATTTATTTCCGCAAGAGAAAATTACCAAAGCCGGGCAAATATGTTTTTCAACTTGAGCAGGGCATAACAAACTCGTTTGTGGACGAGGTATTAGATGTTGGCCTACTCGTTGAAGAGGTCGTTGCCCCCTGATTTTTTCTCTTTTTTGTCATCATCTTTTTTCATCGCACTTAGATTGTATGAATAGGAGACGCTAAATATGTGTTTTGTATCAGGATTAGGTGTGTTTATCTCACGATCAAATATATAGCCAAAAGCGAGTTCATGTGGGCCATTAAGTTCAACTTGTGTGCCAATGAAGAAGCGATATTTCGTGAATCGTTGACCAAGGGCAGAATAGTTGGGATTGTAGAAATACTCAATACTGCAAAGAGGCCCAAAGCCACTTTTTTTAATATCATATGCAATTTGAGGTTTAATGCGAATGGCTTGGTCAAACTCAGCATCGTATTTTTTGGAACCTTGTAACGATTGAAAGGAATACTGATACCGCAGTCGCGCGCCCAATGAAAATCTTTTTACTTGCTTTTTAAAGTCGGCATTTACATTCAGACGATGGGACAGCGTGTAATTCTTGTATTTATCCTTGTCTAAAATGGAGCGGTAATCTAGTGACGGACGAATCCATTTTTTCAATTTATATTTTACGGATGCTTGTGTGAAAAAGGTTTCCAAACCATCAGACCCGAACCGATTGGTAACATCAATAGACCAATCCAATTTCGGAGAAACGGCTCCTTTGACACCAATCTGGGTCCACCCCTTACCCGATTGACGCTGAGAAAAAATAGCCGTAGAAGCAAGAGTGAATAATAAAAGACTTATCCAACGCATTATTTGATGAGCGTTATAGTACCTAAATCGCTCGAAGAATTTTTGGTCAACTCAACGGTTTGTTTAACAACTTCATTGGTGTAATAGTCATCGTCGTTGTTGGTTAAGTTAGCACCAGTATGAAAAACTTCACTGTAGGCAAAAATTGTATAAGTACCAGGTTGTAAATAATCAAATTTGAATGTTCCATCATAATTACATTCTGTCTTATCGTCGTAAACAAGATCCTCATCACCATAAACAATGTAAACATCTTCTTTTGCGCCGCTAAGGTTAACGCTTTGTGTTAAAACGCCATTTACGTATAATTTCTGGGTAATACTTATTTTACCTGTAATAGACCCCTTTCCCCCCGTTCCTTCGTATTTAGAACAGGACACAAAAACAAATAAAAAAATGAAAAAGCTAAAAGTTTG
>CAISOQ010000395.1 GCA_903887095.1 uncultured Flavobacteriia bacterium | reverse complement strand
TGGATCCTGCAGGAAAAATTGACCTTACCGCAGATGAAATGGTTGAAAAATCCATTCTAGTTGACAATTCGGCTATCAGCTTACCTGAATTAGAACTTATCGCTGCTCAGCAAAAAATGAATTTAGAGGAGCACAAGGGAAATAACATGGCTTATTTACCTAATTTTTCCTTCTATGCCGCCTACAATTACAACTATAACATGAAACCTGCTGATAATTACCGAGTTGGTATTGAAGGTGCTTTTGTAGGATTGCGTGTTGATTGGAAACTTTTTGATGGATTGGAAAAATACCACAAGCAAAAGGCCAACCTATTAAATGCTGAAAAATTGGCAAACCAAAAAGAGTTGGCAACTAAGCAATTAGAACTTAAAATAGCGAATGCAAAACGACAGATTCAAGTTCAAACGAATGCACTTGCATTGTCGAAAGAACAATTAAAACTTGCTCAAAGTGTGTACGATCAATCTGTAGCAAAACTTGAACTTGGCACCATCAGTTCAAATGATTTAATTACAGCTGATAATGGTCTGCAACAAGCCCAAACGAACGTCGTTGCCTCATACATTCAGCTCAGAATTGCAGAAATAGAATACCTGCGCTCAATCGGAAGTATCCAATAAATAGAAATACTATCTCTCAATTAATCAAATAAAAAATGAATAAAAAAACAATCATTTTCATTGTTGTCGGTATTGGTCTAATTGCCCTTACAGTAATGAAATTAAAATCAAACAAAGAAAAGGCTGCAGCTAAAATTTACATTCATGACGTCGAAACACCAATCCTTGTTGAAGCGGCACAGCCTGAAACACATACTTTCGCCAGCGCATTTAGTTACCTGGGGACCTTCGACCCTTTCAAACAAAACACAATCGGTTCTGATGCATCTGGAAAACTAATTCGTCTGGATGTTGAAGAAGGTGATCGTGTAAGTCAGGGACAAGTGATTGCAAAGATTGATGATGAGATGTTGCAAATTCAGCTTCAAAATGTAGAAGTAAGCATCGAAGGTCAGCGCAATGATGACGCTCGAAATGCTGCATTGTCCAAGGATAATGCAATTCCTGGTGTACAAGTTGAAAAAACGAAACTTGGTTTGCGTTCTGCTGAATTGCAAAAAAAGCAATTACAGAAACAATTGAGAAGTACCAATATTACCGCACCATTCTCGGGTGTAATCACTAAAAAACTTGTTGATTTAGGTTCAGTAATTGGACCTGGTTCTCCACTTGTTGAAATCACAGATATTTCTTCTTTAAAACTAACAATAAGTGTTCCCGAACGCGACATTCTAAAATTCAAATTCGGTCAATCAGTACCAGTTTCTGCGGATATATACAGTGGGCAAATTTTTACGGGTAAAGTGAGCTATATTGCTGTGCAGGCTGATAAATCACATAATTTCAAGGTGCAAATCATCGTGAGCAATCCTTCATCTCAATTGATGGCCGGAATGTATGGTTCTGCTTCACTTTCCAACACCAAAAGTGTTACAGCACTTTCAATCCCTCGCAAGGCACTTGTTGGGTCTTCAAAGAATCCACAAGTGTATATCGTAAAAAATGGAAAAGCAGTATTGACATCTTTTAATGCTGGCACATCGGATGGTGAATTTATTGAAATCATCAGCGGTATTTCGAAAAACGATAAAATTGTTGTGAAAGGTCAAGTGAACCTGCAAGACAATTCGAATGTGAAATTGACAAAATAAAAAGTCGAAATGACACTTACAGAACTTTCCATTAAAAGACCCTCTTTCATTATCGTAATTTTTACGATTTTAATTGGCGGGGGGTTATTGTGCTACAATCAGTTAAGTTATGAATTACTGCCTGATTTTTCGCCTCCCATTCTAACCGTTACTACAACTTATCCAGGTGCATCACCGGCCACTGTTGAGAGTCAAATTTCTAAGCCTCTAGAAGATGCCTTAAGTGGACTTGAAAACATTTCAGAGGTAACAGCATTTTCTTTAGACAATGCTTCTGTCGTATTGCTTGAGTTTAAAGCTTCAGCCAACATTGATGCTTCATTGGAAGATGCCCAAAGAAAGGTGAATAATATGCTCAACAAGCTTCCCGATGGAGCGACTAACCCAGTTTTAGCGAAGATCGAGCCGAATGCATCACCTGTTTTGCAAGTAAGTAGTATTGCAAAAAACATGGACGACCGTGATTTCATGGAGCTCATGGATGATCAAATTATTCCGCAAATAAAACAAACGAAAGGTGTTGCTGAAGTGCAGGTCATCGGTGGTGAAAAGCGCGAATTCCGAGTGAACGTTGACAAGGATAAATTGAAGTCCTTTGGATTAACTTTTTCTGCAATTGACCAAGCAATTAATGCTGCAAATGTGGATTTTCCCACCGGAAAATTAAAAGACAAATCCAAGCAAATCACGGTTCGCTTGTCGGGTAAATTCAAAACAGTTGATGACCTCAAAAACCTCATACTTTATTCAAGTGGCGGCTCATCTGTGAAGTTAGGCGAAGTTGCAGAAGTTGTTGATGGTTCTCAAGATCAATTGGCAGTAAGTCGTTTCAATGGTCAAAATGGAATTGGTTTAAGAATTAAAAAGCAAAGTGATGCCAATGCCGTTGACATGGCA
This sequence comes from uncultured Flavobacteriia bacterium, assembly GCA_903887095.1. Taxonomy (GTDB): domain Bacteria; phylum Bacteroidota; class Bacteroidia; order Flavobacteriales_D; family Crocinitomicaceae; genus M0103. The sequence goes on along the minus strand of CAISOQ010000395.1, from coordinate 1,244 downwards.
AATGCTACCAAGAAAAAATTCAAGGAAATCGAAAAGAAATATGCCGACAAAGGGATTGTCTTTACAGTTGCTACGGATACTTCAATTCCTACAATTGAATCTGTGGATGCAGTTATCCATGACCTTGAACTTGCTGTTTTGCTAGTTGCGGCTGTAATGCTGTTATTCCTACATAGTTTAAGAAATGCGTTTATCGTATTGATTTCGATTCCAGCATCTCTTATCTCCACGTTTGTTGCCATGTATTTATTGGGGTACACGTTGAACCTTATGACACTTTTGGCCATGTCATTGGTAATTGGAATTCTTGTTGATGACTCAATTGTTGTCTTGGAAAACATATACCGACACCTCCAGATGGGCAAGGATCGGAAAAAGGCCGCTTTGGAAGGACGAAACGAAATAGGATTTACAGCTCTCGCAATTACACTTGTGGATGTGGTGGTCTTCTCCCCTGTTGTATTTATTGAGGGAACCATTTCAGATATCCTTCACCAATTCTCCATTGTTGTCGTGGTTTCAACATTGATGTCTCTTTTTGTTTGTTTCACATTGACTCCTTGGCTGGCTTCACGCTTCGCAAAAGACATTCAACTGAATCCTAAAAACCCATTCCAAGCAATATTGCTTTGGTTCGAAAGACGGGTTACCATTTTCACAGATAATTATGTAAAACTTGTGGGGTGGTCCTTGCGTCATAAGATTACCATGGGTCTTATCATAGTAGTCTTGTTTATTGCTAGTATGGCTACAATGGGACTTGGTATTGTAGGTCAGGAATTCGTTGCGCAAGGCGACCAAGGTAAATTCATGATCAAACTCAAGTACGATAAAAGCACCACCTTTGAAGAAAACAATGCAACAACCTTGCAAATCGAACAAATGATATTGGCTCAAAAAGATGTTGTTGACATCGTATTTGCCAATGTTGGTGGACCTAGCTCCGGAATGGGAGCGGCTTCATTTGGAGCGGAAAACAGATCAGAACTTACTGTCAAATTGAAAAAAGGGATGCAAAAGAAATACCCGACTATTGAATACATGACAGAGATTCGTAAAAAAATTGAAGATAAATTCTCGGGGATTGAAGTAAAGGCAATCAATATCGGGATGGTGGAATCTGAAGAAGCTCCTATCGAAATTTTTCTTTCATCGGATGACCAAGAATTATTGATACGAGAGGCTCGAAGACTAAAGAGTAAAATTTTGAGCATTAAAGGTGCGAAGGATCCAACAATTTCAAC
>CAISOQ010000394.1 GCA_903887095.1 uncultured Flavobacteriia bacterium | reverse complement strand
CCTAAATGGAAAATTATAGTTACATTTGAAGCATTAAAACGCAAAACGTTCATTCAAATAATGCTTTCAATGCTTAATAATTCAGTGGGTTATTCAGTGGAGATAGCAAAAACATATTTTTAACTCTTTAATAACGAGGCAATTAGGTCGAAATGGTTAGTTCCGTCCAGACCGCCAATGTTAAAAGCAAAGCCTCCAATCGGAGGCTTTTTTTTTGATCACACCCTGTAAAATCAAGGATTTACAGCGTTTTTAGATTGCCATTAGCGTTCTATCCACCCTTATTCATTCATATGATCACTAGGCCGTGACGCCGGAAAAACATTTTTTCACCCATGACTTAAAAAAAGGTTTTTACTCCGAAATCGCTGAAAAAGACATTAAGTTCATTCGGGCAGCGCTCAAGAAATACGACTTTCCTAAAAGCGATATCGAAAAATTCATTTATTTCAGTATAAAATTTCCAAAAGTATGATACAATGCCTAGACCTTTTTTACAAATGCCCTAACTGTGGTAAGGTGATCTAAAATATTTATTATCATTACAATAATCGAATTTAGTGTAATTTGTTTGCTCATAGGCCTAATAAATTTACAGATTTTCATTTTTAACCTGTTACAAAATCAACACAATGGAGTTAGATGTAAAAATCTAGAGCCATGAAAATAATTTTATTCTCCCTTAGCCTGGCGGCTGGAAGTAGCGTACTCTCCCAAACCGCCGATCAACAGTCTATGCGAATCTATTTTGCCAAGGACAGTTACGACCTCACAGAAACCTCACAGCATTTATTGGATTCTTTACTGACAACAGTTACAGATCCCGCTGAGGAACTATTGCTTATTGGCCATACCGATTCCGATGCTGACGTAACCTACAACAAAACGCTCTCTCTGAACAGGACAAGAGCCGTTCAAACCTACCTCTTCGATCATGATTTGCGAAACAGAATACACATCGACTGGAAAGGTGAAAGCACTCCTGTTAATGCCAACAAGAATGAAAATGAGAAAACAGCGAACCGAAGAGTGGAAATCGTAAGGAATTATCGTGATCAGGCAAATCAAATCGAAAAATTAGCCAAACCCGCACAGACCTTCCTCATTAATCCCAAGCGAGACACCATTCTCATCGGTAAAGAAGGAACACAAGTATTTATCAGAGCAAACTCATTTGCCATGAAAGATCAGAATACTCCCATTGAGATTAAATTGACCGAATTTTACAAAAAAAGTGATTTCCTTCTGAACAACTTAAGTACTTCGACCACCACGGATGAACTACTTGAATCAGGAGGAACAATCGATATACAAGCCTCATCAGGAAATGAACAATTAAATTTAAAACAAGGTGCATCACTTCAGGTTTTGTTTAAAGATAAAAAAGCGGATGACGGCATGGAAGCCTATTATGCACGAAATGGTGAAACGGTTTCTAAGTGGTCAACTGAACCTGAAGACAAAACTACCCTGGAACCTATATTGATTTCCAAAGCATTTAAAATCCGAAATCTGGATACCTTGGAAATTAAAAGCGAGTTGATTATGAATATTGGCGGTTTGAATTATAAAGCATTGAAAACAGAAAAAAGAGGTCATCCGAATGCGCCGTTTGAAGAAACTATGACCATGACCTTGTTAGATCCAAAAGAAATGACAAATTCTATTTTCTTTTCCCCTGATAGAGCCCTCACTGTCAGAAGCACCGGGAGAGTAAACTGCGACAGATTATTCAATACTGAAAATACACGAACTGTTTCCATAGAAGTGAACAACAATAAGGTTCCAACTGTGAGTATTGCTTTGGACACAAATAACGCTATTATCCCTTACACAAGAAGAGAAAACAATGTTTTCATTTTTCGATAATATACCGATGAATGCGCAATTTGATGTGGTCGCTGTCTATATGGACGATCAGGGAATATTATTTGGACACATGAAAAACATGATCCTTACCGATTCACCTAAGAACAATATAGAAACCATTCCATTAAAAATGAAACATTGCACAGAAAACGATTTACGGCTCGCCGTTCAGGAACTGGATGGTAAAAGATCGAACTGAGATCCCTGCAGAAAAATGAATAAAAAAGTTATTCCTATATCAGCAATCGCACAAAATCTCGTTGAACGCTTTGGATAATTAGTTGAGGCAAATTCAATTCATTCGCTTGGACATTCCAATAAGCAATGGCATCTTGAATCTCTTGAATAACTTTTTTTGGATTTTTAATTGTGAATGTTTCGGCAATGGTGAGGACATCTTCCAAGGTAATATCGACTCGTTTTCCATTTATCGATAAAGCTCTGCTGGTTCTTGTGTAGTTCATTAACGGATTCAAGGAATAAGTAAGGTCGTACGCCGGAGAAATATTCCATTTGTCTTGTTCTTCATCATAGATGAATGAATGGTTTTTCAAATGATCGTCCGAATTAAAAAAGACAACATTAAAAACCATTCGTTTAAAGAGTTCTTCAATGTCACGATACGGAACTTTAAGAAACAATGCCAGTTCAAAGAGGTTTTCGTAACTGGAATCCTTCGGACTTTGATAATCCCAACCAGTTAAACCAGTCGCTGTCAAAACATGTTTCTTCTTTCCCTCTTGACGATCGAAACGAAGCGTAGCGAAATGTTTTTTCTCAATCAGTTTAGACGGCATCATGGAGATTCCAAGATGAGTTGCCGTTAAGTAATAACAGTATTCAATGACTTCCCGACTATACCCCAATTCATCATCCAAATGCAGTTTGATTAAATAGTGATTGTATTCGGAAGAATGATTCAAATCACCTGGAATAATTTCTCCTGAAGTTTTATGTTCTGAAATGAGAATTTTAGGCCTGGCTCCTCCTGCTGATGAACCAATCTTGAAAATATTCAACAAAGCCTCATGATTGAGTATTGACTCATGCTGTTCATCTTTTGCTTGTAAAACTTCTTTCAAAACAACAATGATTTCGGTGAGGTCAATCGACGTTGATTGAGGAAGTTCCTTACTAGGTCGATATTCCAGAGCTGCCATTCCACGGTCTGCCACATAAGCCAATTGCTCAACGACAGAAATTTGATTGAAGTCTTTGTTACCTGACTCCATCCACTTTTTGAAAATAATATTTCCAAAAACATCGGGCAATGAATCAGCAATCATAGGAGGAAGCCCTCGGAATGTTTCAGAATTATATTGACTGAATACCTGAACGTGTGGTGTTCGTTTTAAGATGCCTGTTGAAGGAAATAAGTTGTGAAAACGATCACGTTGAAGAAATTCGGGATTGTACTGAAAAGTAGATTTCTGTTGATTTTCATCAAATCCCAACCTCCCAATTTCTTGACCGAAGCAAAATACCGTTATGATGTCATTTTTCGCCATGGCACTAATATAAAGAAGTCAATTGTTCGGTTTCATTTCGTTTATCCATCAAAAATTGATTAAACCCAACCAACACATCGAAATGGTTAAACACCTTGAGTAAGGTATCAATGGTAAAGTTCTTACCTGATTCCAAATTCTGAATGGTTATCCTAGAAAGCTCAAGTTGGTCTGCTAGCTCTTGTTGTGAAAGCTTTTGCTGTTTGCGATAAGATTTCACCAACTGTCCGATTTCTGATTT
>CAISOQ010000393.1 GCA_903887095.1 uncultured Flavobacteriia bacterium | reverse complement strand
ACTTTAAAACTACTTCAAGGTCAGTTACTTAAAATATGTTCCATTCTGTTCATCCTTTTTTGGGTCAAAATCTTAAATGCACAATGTCAATCAGGTGATTGTACTTATGGATTTGGTATTTATGAATATCCTAATGGAGATGTTTTTAAAGGGAACTGGTCAAATGGAAAACAAAACGGTTATGGAGAACATTATTGGATGACTGGAGATGTGTTTAAAGGAAATTATATCGATAATCAATGGTCGGGTCAAGGTACAACCCTTTACAGCAACGGGGATGTGAAGATTGCAACTTACGAAGCTGGAGCAGAGGTTAATCGCATTTCATATTCATGGGGTTCCCAAAAACCGTCTACTTGTACTGGTGATTGTTATAATGGTTTTGGGAAAAAAATTTATGCGAAAGGGGAATATGAAGGGAGTTGGCGTAATGGAGAGAGAAATGGACAAGGTAAAATGACATGGTCAACAGGTGATTCCTTTGAGGGAAACTGGGAAAATGGCAATATGAAAGGATATGGAGTATATGTATACGGAAATGGCAAAAAATATGAAGGAGAATTTATCAATGGATTAAGAGAAGGAAGGGGAACCATGTATTTTTTAAACGGTCAAAAATATAAAGGTGACTGGAAGCAAGGATTACGAACTGGTCAGGGCGAGTTTTTTTTCAAAAACGGGGATTATTATAATGGTGAATGGTTAAATGCTCAAATGCAGGGGCGTGGTAAATACATTTATGCCAATGGTAAAATAGATGAAGGAATCTTCGAAAATGGAAAGTTAATTACCTCTTTGAGTGGTACAAATTCAACTAATCAACCTAATTGGAAGTACGCCCAAGGCACATTCAGTAGAACAGAAAAGAAATCGGTTAATGGCCTTCCTGTTTGGAATGAAAATAATGGTCAATTTCAATACGAAGAAACAGCTTCTTCAGCATCTGAAACAATTTTACGCGATTTAAACAGACAAGGAGTAATTATTAAGCTTACGACCGACCGTTGCTATTACAAGGATAATGGGCTTTCAGATTTTAGAATTTTGTACTATGGTTCTTGGGATAATAAACCGGCAAATAATACGGATTCTAAACCACCATCAATTAACAATCAAAATTCCAATACTGTAAAAGAAACTTGTAATTATAGTTTTGTTAAACCAAAATTTATTGTTTCGTTAATTGACAATAGGACCAAATGTTGTTATTGCTCATCGAAATATTCACAATACGGGCCAGGACCATCCGATAATGAATTTTTCAGGAGTGAGACATTGGATTATTTAACAGATAAATTATACCAACATTTAATGAGTGTAAATGCGTCAGAAGAACATATTCAAGATGACGCTATTAGGTTAACACAGTACATGCAAACTATATATCCAAGTTTGATAGCATCTATTGGTAATGTGGATGCAGCCATGATATTGACAACGATTAATTACTACAAAACACTCGGTGCACCATCAAATCTGGCTAGTCTAAATGTTAATAGAGACCAATACGCTATTACAAGTAAATTCTGTTCACCAGAACATCATGATAAATGCATGGAATCTCAATCGTGTAAGTGTAAGTAAAAATTGTTTTCAAGAGAATTTAAAATATTTTTGTTTTTAATTATCATCTCCTCCTGCGCTGAAAAAAACGTTTCTCTTGCGGATGGTCGGATGGTCACCCAACGAAAATACGACCGTATGATTCAGCATGCGATCAAAACAGCTGAAAAGGAAGCCCGAAAGTCAGTCAAAGGAAAGATGAGCCGAAAACAGATCCGAGAATTCGAAAATTCTCAGTCTATCCCTTTGGAATTGAAGCTGCCGTAAGTCGATTTACTACATTTCTGTATCTTTAACACAAATTTTTAGGAATGTATAACAATCTACTGACAGAACAAAAGGGACAAATACGCTTCATTACGATCAATCGTCCTTCGCAGTTGAATGCGCTCAACAAAGAAACAATCGAAGAATTACACCATGCACTTGGTGATGCAGATGCTGACCGAAACACAGGCGTTATCATCTTGACAGGTTCAGGTGAAAAGTCATTCGTGGCTGGTGCCGACATCAAAGAATTTGCAGATTTTTCAATTGCGCAAGGCGGTGAATTGGCTATGAATGGCCAAAAAATACTCTTCAGTTTTATAGAAAATATGACAACTCCGGTTATCGCAGCAGTCAATGGATTTGCACTAGGCGGTGGATTGGAATTAGCCATGGCGTCGCACATCCGAGTGGCTTCTTCGAATGCAAGAATGGGATTGCCAGAAGTATCCTTGGGAGTTATACCAGGATATGGTGGGACCCAGCGTTTAGCGCAATTGGTGGGCCGCGGTAAAGCGAACGAAATGGTGTTTACCGCTGGAATGATCAAAGCTGATGAGGCCTTGACGTGGGGACTTGTAAATTATGTAGTTGAACCAGAAGAATTGCTTGCAAAAGCAGAAGAAATTGCACTGAAAATTTTGAATAATTCTGCAACTGCAATCGCCTCGGCAATAAGAGCCATCAATGCCAATTTTGAAGATGGTGTCAACGGATACGAAACCGAAATTGAAGAATTTGGCAAGTGTTTTGGCACTGCAGATTTCAAAGAAGGTACGGGGGCTTTTCTAGAAAAACGCAAACCGAACTTTAGAAATTAATGTCGAACCCGATAAAAAAATTATTGGGTCAAACGGCTGTTTATGGTCTGTCGAGTATAGTCGGCAGACTTTTAAATTATTTATTGGTACCCCTTTATACGCAAGTTTTTGCAGACCCATCTGATTACGGTGTTGTCTCGGAATTGTATGCTTGGGTAGCTTTTCTAATTGTATTCTTGACATTCGGAATGGAAACAGCATTTTTCCGGTTTCTCCAGGATCACGAGGACAAAGACAAAGTTTTTCTCAATGGCTTTCTCACGGTCATTGGAGTCAATGTACTATTTTTTTGTTCGTTACTTTATTTCAACCAGGACATTGCCAATGTCATGCTTTATCCTGGTCACAATGAATACATTATTCTTCTCGGAGCTATTGTTGCCATTGATGCGATAACGGCACTTCCACTCGCCAAGCTGAGAGCAGAAAACAAAGCATTGAAATTCGCGTCTATTCAGTTTGCTTCGATAGGTGTAAACATTGGACTTAATTTGTTCTTCATGCTCTATTTGTTTGATCCAACAAGGCCGGAAGAAGGTGTACTTTTCATCTTATTTGCGAATCTCATCGCCTCATTGGTAAAACCGTTGTTGCTGTACCGTGATTTCCTTTCCATCAAGTTTAGTTTCGACTTGCAATTGGCCAAAGAAATGTTGGTTTATTCTATTCCATTGGTTATTGCTGGTTTTGCTGGCATCATCAACGAAACGCTCGATAGAATACTATTGAAACACATCACCTACGATGGCCTGAATCCAGCTTCGCTCAATTTTGCGGAAGAACAGGTGGGAATCTACAGCGCATGCTACAAGTTAGCCATGTTGGTCACGATTTTATTGCAGGCCTATAGATATGCTGCAGAACCTTTCTTTTTTGCTCAGATGAAAAGTGAAGACAAAAACAAGGTCTATGCGAAAGTGATGAACTATTTTGTGGCAACTGTGTGCCTGGTTTTTTTAGTGGTTTCCCTGAACATTGACATTTTCAAACATTTCATCCGCAACGAGGCTTATTGGTCGGGATTGGGAGTAGTGCCGATATTACTCCTGGCCAATGTGTTTCTTGGGATTTATTACAATCAAAGTATTTGGTACAAATTGAGTGGACAAACGCGGTTTGGAGCTTATATAGCCATTGTTGGTGCAACCTTGACCATTTTAATCAATGTGGTATTTATTCCTGAATACGGGTTTTATGCTTGTGCCTGGGCAACATTAGTTGTTTATGCCTTTCAAATGATTGCTTCGTATTATTTAGGTCAACGCTATTATCCTATTCAATACAATCTTCGGAAGTTTTTCCTCTATTTTGGGGGCGCTCTACTGCTGTTTGTTATAGCAAAATTGATGCAGATAGATGGCGTGTATACCCGTTTGTTTTTTCATAATGCTTTGATAATTATATATTTAGTTATTGTCTTTTCCGTAGAAAAGATACCGTTGAAAAGGGTTTGATTTCTTGTTAATTGTTTTGTTGATTACTACTCAGCGCCCCACCTTTAGACACTTTCTAAATCCTTATTTTTGATTAATTAAATGAAGATGCAAGTAAAAGTTATTAATCAATCCAAACATCCGTTACCGAATTACGAAACTGAAGCTTCTGCAGGAATGGACGTTCGTGCTAATTTAACCGAACCAATCATTTTAAAACCCTTGGAACGCGCATTGGTTAAAACGGGACTTTTCATTGAAATACCTGTTGGTTTTGAATGCCAGGTGCGACCAAGAAGTGGTTTGGCATTGAAAAAGGGAATTACTGTTTTGAATTCGCCAGGAACAATCGATGCTGATTACAGAGGGGAAGTTGGTGTCATTTTGATTAATTTATCTGCTGAAGAATTTATTGTGGAAGATGGTGAACGTATCGCTCAGTTGGTTTTTGCGAAAGTGGAACAGGCGAAATGGGAGCAAACAGCGCTATTGACTGAAACGGAGCGAGGAGCGGGAGGCTTCGGGAGCACCGGTGTGAAATAATTGAGTATTGAATAAAAAAAGAAATACATGAAAGTAATAGTTCCAATGGCCGGACGCGGCAGCCGTCTTCGTCCACATACACTGACAGTTCCAAAACCATTGGTTCCTGTTGGTGGCAAGCCTATTGTGCATAGATTGGTTGAGGATATTGCTTCTGTTTGTGCTGACAAAATAGAAGAAATAGCATTCGTTATTGGTGATTTTGGTGCTGAAGTTGAGAAAGAATTAATTGAAGTGGCAGAGAAACTTGGTGCAAAAGGATCGATCCATTATCAAGATCAACCACTCGGAACAGCACATGCAGTACTTTGTGCAAAAGAGAAGCTTGAAGGCCCTGTTGTTGTTGCTTTTGCGGACACACTCTTCAAGGCTAACTTTAAGATAGATCCGAACGATGATGGTATTCTTTGGGTGAAGCAAATTGAGGATCCGAGTGCTTTTGGAGTCATCAAAATGAATGAGAACGGTGAAATCATCGATTTCGTTGAAAAACCAAAAGAATTTGTTTCTGATCTGGCTATGATTGGCATTTATTATTTCAAAGATGGTGCACGCTTGAGAAAGGAATTAGAATACCTATTGGACAACAATATTATCAAAGGAGGTGAGTATCAGTTGCCTGATGCGCTGCGAAGGTTGACGGAAGACGGATGTAAATTCAAGCCAGGAGAAGTTACAGAGTGGCTAGATTGCGGAAACAAGGAAGTGACTGTATTCACAAACCAACGGGTGCTTGAATTTGATTATGAAGCCAATAAAATGATGGTTTCAGCATCAGCAGCGATAACGGATACAGTGATTATTCCTCCGTGTTTTATTGGGGAGGATGTGGTGATTGAAAACTCTGTGGTGGGGCCGCACGTTTCACTTGGAAAAGGAACGGAGGTAAGAGGGACTGTCATTGCAAATTCAATTGTTCAACAAAATACGAAACTCTCAAACGCGGTAATTGCGGATTCTATGATTGGTTCTCATGCAACCTATGAAGGAATGGCCCGTGATTTGAGTATGGGTGATTATTCCAGTTTTAAAGAATGATTATTCGGTTTGGTATAGCGTTGATTTTAGTGGTGTCAGTGATGACATCGTGTGCGTCTGCGGGCAAAAAGTCCAAGGAGGTCTATCAGTTTTCGGCTGCGGAATTTCCTTACATTGAAAAGTTTCATGAGGCGGTGCGCTTAAAAACAAGTGGTCAGATCAAGGAATCGATCGCTTCGTTTGAGCAATGTTTGACAATGAAGCAAGACGATGATGCCGTTTATTATGCGCTATCTCAGCTATATCTTCAGAAGGATGATGCGCAACGTTCCTCAGAGTGCATCGAAAAAGCAGCCAAGCTTGACCCGAATAATGTTTGGTACACGCAAGAATTGGCATACATGTATTTTGAAAAGGGCAATTTCCCGGAGGCCATCAAACATTTTGGCAAACTGGTGAAACTGCAACCACAGAATGTCGAATGGTTGTATGGCTATGCTGAAAGTTTATTGAAAGGTGGAAAAACGGCAGACGCCATAAAAGCGTTGGATCGAACAGAGGAACAAGTGGGTGCACATCCAGAATTGTCGCTCCAAAAATTCAGAATGTACCTGGAAATAAAACAACCTGAAAAGGGTGTTGCAGAAATTGAGAAAGCGTTGAAATTGTTTCCTGATGAACCGCAGTTAATGGCGACTTTGGTTGATTACTATTTTCAGTCAAAACAGGAAACAAAAGCCATTGAACTGCTAGAAAAATTGGTAAAAGCAAATCCAGAAAACGGGCGTGCCCACTTGGCTCTTGCAGATGTTTACCGTCAACAAGGCAAGCAAAAAGAAGCATACAAGGAATTGAAACTCGCTTTTCAAAGTGATGATGTGGACATTGACGCCAAGATGAAAATATTAATCAATATTCAAGAAGTCAGTTATAAAGTAGATCCCGAGGTATATGAGTTGGTGGACATAATGGTCGCTAAATATCCTACAGAAGCGAAAGCACACTCAATTCATGCGGATTATTTGAATACGGCTGGAAAGGAAAAAGAAGCACTTCAAGCTTACAAGGAAGCATTGAAATATTCAAAAAAGGAGTATCCAATCTGGAAACAAGTGCTCATCATGGAATATGAAATGGCAGATTTTCAGGAATTGTACATGGATAGTAAGGAGTGTTTGGAGTATTTCCCGACCATTCCAACTGTGTATTTATTGAATGGAATAGGAGCGGTGCAAACAAGGAGATTTAGTGAGGCGATCAGTGCATTGGAAGTGGGGAAAGATCTCATCGTGAATGACAAATCACTTGAAGCAGAAATGTATGCCCAAATTGGTGAAGCGCAATATGGTTTAAAAAATAACGAGCAAGGAAAGGTCAACTTTGAAATGGCTATATCACTTGATTCAAAAAGCAACCTGATCCGCAACAATTATGCGTATCAATTGGCTGAAGCAAAAATAGACCTGGACAAAGCACTTGCACTGATCGATGAGGTTTTGAAGGAGGAAAAGGATGTGGCCCAGTTTATGGATACAAAAGGGTTGATTCTCTTTCAAAAAGGAAAATACGCAGAAGCATTGAAATTCTTCGAAGATGCCTATCATTTTCAGCCTTCAGATGTGATTATTGTTGAACATTTGGGGGATGCGTGGATAAAAAATGGCAATGCAGAAAAGGCAGTTGATTATTGGAAACGAGCGAAAGAATTGGGTGCAGCAAATAAGAACTTGCCAAAGAAAATTGAAAAAAAGGAGTACTATGATCCGATCTATTAATCTATTTTATCTGGGAATAGGGCTCCTTCTCTTTTCTTGTGCTAAGGAACTTACTGATGCAGACCGGCAGAAATTGCCACGGCAAAAAGCGCAGGACCTCATAAATGTAATGGATAGTCTTTCACATCGAAAGCCAGATTTTTTCTATACAAAAATTGCAACTGATTATTCAGATACAAATCAAAATATTAGTTTCAAAACTTCAATTCGAATGGTCAAGGACAGCGCTATCAATGCACTGATAACTTACGCAAACATTCCGATTGTAAATTCAATCATTACAAATGATACGGTGAAGATTGTCAATAAGCGCGATAAATGTTACATCACGCAAAGTTTGGGCTACATCAAAGATAATTTTGGGGTAGATTTTAGTTATCGAAACCTTGAGGAATTAATACTGGGAATGCCGTTGGATTATGACACGACCCAAAAGTATTTTCAAATTCATGATCCTTATAATTACACTATTTCCTCCCACAAAAAAAGAGATATTAAGCGCCTCGATCGAAACGATAAGGAAATAAAAGAAGACATCATCATTAAATATTTTATAGCAGATTCTTTAAACGGCCTGAAAGGAATGTTCATTGAAAGTCCTTCAGATACTACGTCGATAAAAGTAGAATACATCACGCGTGAAATGGTCAGCAGTTACAATGTACCGAAAGAAGTTTACATCGTTATTACATCCCCACGCAATCAAATGCGTATCAACATGAATTACAATAAGATTGAGATTGATGAACCACAACCTTTACACCTTGTAATACCTGAAGGTTATGAAAAATGTGATTAAACTACTTTTTATTTCAATTATTCTAAGTCATTCAGTTGCTTTAGCACAAACGAGTGACAAATTGAAAAAAGAACAACAGCGCCTTGAGAAAAAGATCAAGAATACGAAGTCGTTGCTCAAAAAGACGAAGTCCAATACAGAAGCCTCATTGAATGAATTGAGATTGATTGACAATCAAATTAAATTCCGTGAAGAATTAGTTATGAATTTCGACAATCAAGTGCGCACTGCGGAGGTCAGAATTAAGCAAAAAGATGCGGAAGTTCAGGAGTTACACAAACGAATAGCGAAGCTTAAAACACAATACCGCAAATTGCTACTGTATGCCTATAAACACCGCAATAAGTTCGGGAAAATGATGTTTATTTTTTCATCTACGGATTATCACGAAGCAATCAAGCGCAAAGGATATCTTGAAAGTATTGCCGAAATTCAGAAGAAACAATTCAATATCATCCGTCAACATCAAAACTTGATAAACGGTCAGATCCATGAAATTCGTCAAGACAGAAATTACAAAGTGCAGGTCCTTGAAGAAAAAAAGACCGAAAAAGCTGCGATAGAAAAGGACAAGAAAAAACAGGAAAATATTTACAATAAGTTCCGCCAAGAAGAAGGTAAATTACTGACGCAGTTAAAGGAAGACGAGCGCAAGAAAGAGGTGTTGAAACAGCAGATCAGTGCGGCGATTCAAAAGGAAATTGCACTTGCTGAAGAAAAAAGAAGAAAGGCTGAGGCCGCCGCTGCCGCTGCGAAGAAAAAAGCTGCCGCTGCTGCTGCCGCGAGTTCGAATGCGGGTACATCTGGAACCACAGCGGCGCCTAAGCCTGAAGTTGTGCCGGAAAAAAAGGAAGTGGTTTACACCGAAACGAAGGAGTCGGCTGCATTGAGTAAAAGTTTTGAAGGAAACAAAGGGAAGCTGCCTTGGCCGGTTGATAAAGGATCCATTACGGAAGGATTTGGTCGCAATGCGCATCCAACATTAGACAATGTTTATACGAACAACAATGGAATTGATATCACGGCTCCAAAAGGGTATCAAGTGAGAGCAGTTTTTGAGGGAGAGGTCACAAGTGTATTGAACATTCCAGGTGCAGGAAAAGTGGTTATCATCAAGCATGGAAATTACCGCACCGTGTATAGTAATCTGCAGGATACCTATGTGAAGATTGGTTCGAAGGTTTCTACAAAACAATCCATTGGAACACTTTTGGTGAAAGATGGAAGCAGCGTGGTGCATTTTGAAATACACCAGGTGATTGGTTCAGCTGTTCAATGTTTAAATCCATCCCTTTGGGTATCAAGATAAGAGCGTGAAGTTCTTATTTGTATTCCTTTTTGTTTGATGTGTTTTGTTGGCGCATGACACCATCGATGTTTGTTCTTTTAGTGGTTATGGTATTTCTGAGTTACCTAAAATGCCGTTGAGACAGACCTGACAATACCAAACCGACAAAAATTAAAAATGAATAAAATGAAACACATTACTGCAACTATAGTTCTTTTCACCATGACAATGACATCATTTGCACAAACCTACACCATGCCAAGCGAAGAACTTCAGCATGAGGGAACTTGGTTGCAGTGGCCACATCAATACGAATATGGTGTTATTTACCGAAATCGTTTAGACGCAACCTGGGTTGCAATGACACAGGCATTAGTTGTTGGAGAGAAAGTTCACATCATCGCATACAACGCAGCAGAACAAACCAGAATAACTAATTTGCTTAGTTCAGCGAGTATTCCAATGGCAAATATTGATTTTTTTATTTTCAAAACAAACGATATTTGGATTCGGGACAACGGACCAATTTTCGTGATAGACAGCAACGGAAATTTAGTTATTGAGGACTGGGGCTTTAATGGTTGGGGTGGCGATTACAATTTTAATCACTGTAATCCGATACCTACAAGCCTTGCCTCTGCTGTCGGAATGCCTTTGGTAAATTTAAACTCAGTTATGATTAATGAAGGTGGTGCAGTTGAATTAGATGGTAACGGAGTTTTAATGGCTACAAGAAGTTCTATACTAAGCCAAACTAATCCTCCAGGAATTTTCTCCATTCGCAATCCAGGTATGACACAGACACAAGCAGAAAATATTTTTACCCAATATCTTGATGTAACAAAGTTTATTTGGCTTGACGGTTTCTATAGCACTGACGACATAACAGAAGCCCACATAGACGGCTTTGCGAGGTTTGCAAATGGGAACACTATTGCAACAATGAACAACATTGACCTAACTTATTGGGGACTTTCATCTATTGACATAACCACATTATTTAATGCTACCGATGTCAACAATGTTGCTTACAGTTTTACAATATTACCACTTACACAGAACGATGTTACGACTGCTTACGGACTGAATTTAGGCTACAAAGGTTCGTATGTAAATTACTATGTGGGCAACACAGTGGTGTTAGTTCCAAATTACAACGACCCAAATGATGCTGCTGCTAATTCAATCATCCAAACACTTTACCCGACAAGAACAGTTATTGGTATTGACTGCCGTAACCTATACGAAAATGGAGGCATGGTGCACTGTGTAACACAACAACAACCTACCGCTTCAGCAAGCACTGGTATCAACGACAATTCAAAGGAAGAAATAAAAGTTGGTCAAAACGTACCAAACCCTTTCAACCAAACAACTACAATAAACTTATCGCTTTCAACAACTGCCAATGTTCAAATAACAATTTACAATTCATTAGGACAAATTGTTTCTAAGTCAACAAATTCTAATTATTCAACCGGAAATCACTCCTTGACAATTAGTGCAGACAACTTGCAAAATGGCATTTACACGTATATGGTAACAATTGACAATCGTAACTCATTGAGCGGACGAATGGTTGTTTCAAAATAATATACCATGACTACAAACGGAGAAGGCACAACAGGTAACAGCACCTGCAAGAAATTGGCGGTTCAGTGGTTAAATGATCCCGCACATGCGGGATTGTGCTTCGTATCAAGTTCAGCGGTAAAACCGCCACCTTCGCCAAGCAGAAACCGTTATGAGTAATTGAAAACCAATATTAAAGCTTTCGAACATAAAATAGAATGACTGAAGACAATCTCTTGATATTTGCATGTTATATAATAAATTGGATAACGCTAAGTATCGTTATCATTTATAGTGCAAAGAAGAAGCAATCTGTACTTATTCATTTAGGAATTCAAACATTGTATTCGTTATTTTGGTGGTATCAACTAAACTATAACTCAAGTGGTGGGACAGCATTGGTTGCTTGGTTTTTCTGGATGATAACTATTGGAATTCATTGGTTTGGTTACTTAATACACTTGGGAGTGATTATCTGGAAAAGGCGAAAATGAAAATACTCATAACAGCCGTCAAGCGCCAGCCCAAAATCACACTTCGCAACAAGACTATTTTGAAAGAAAATAACTTTAACTTCGGTTCAATAATTTACTTTGAAAGTTGGGCCGAGCGCCTGGCGCCAAAACGTTAGCAGTCAACTAAAAAAAGACAATACGAATAAAATGGCAGAAAAGAAAAAAATAGCAATAATAGGCGGCGGAATAGCAGGACTGACTTTTGCCTGTTCTCTAAAATCCAAAGAGTATGAAATCCATATTTTCGAGAAAAAAGAACAATTTGGAGAAATTGGAGCTGCAATAAGTGTTTTTCCAAATGCTCTTTGTGTAATGGACGAGTTAGGCTTACTCAATACAATATTAGAAAGTAGTGGACAATTTAAAACTATATATTTAAAAACAGATAAAGGAACAATTTTAAGCAAGTCCGAACCCAAAAGCGACTATCCAGTGATTTGCATACACAGAGCAGACCTACACAGTATTCTTTTAAATAATATAGACGCTAAACTTTATAACAATTATGGCTTAAAAGATTTAACACAACTTGACAATGGTCAATTAAGCCTAACCTTTGAAAATGATAAAGTAAAAGTATTTGATGCTGTTATAGGTGCGGACGGCATACATTCGGCAGTAAGAAAACATATAATCAATGATGGAGAACCCATTTTTAGGGGATATAATATTTGGCGCGGCGTGGTAAAAACAAATTTTGACATTGGTTCTGCAAGTGAGACCTTTGGTAAAGGACAAAGGGTCGGAATAGTACCTATCAAAGACGGTGTTTATGGTTGGTGGGCAACTTGCAATGAAGCTTATATGCAAGACGATAAGCCTGAAACTACAAAAGAAAAACTCAATCGACTTTTTGGAGACTGGCATTATCCCATAGCTGATTTGATTAACAATACAGAACACATTTTAAAAAACAGCTTAATAGACAGAAAACCTCAAAAAGGTTGGACAAAAGGGAATGTAACCTTAATTGGAGATGCCGCACATCCCACAACACCAAATCTTGGTCAAGGAGGATGCACAGCTATTGAAGGAGCTTATTTATTAGCCAAATGTATTGACAAATATGGCCTAACAGAAAAAGCCTATAATCGCTACGAAGAACTTCACTTTGACCGAGCAAAACAAATTAATCAAGAGAGTTTACGTTTGGGTAAAATAGGTCAATTGAGTAATCCATTAGCAATTTTCCTTCGAAATCTGCTATTTTATATAACGCCTTCGCGTATTTCAGTTAAACTATTGAGCAAGTATTTTAATAGAAGGGTTACAAAACTTAAAATATAAAAGCCGAACTGCCAATAGCCGTTTTGCAAAAGCGGAGTATCAAACCCCTTAGGGATTAACGACCCAATTTTTGAAAAAGAAATTTTACTTTATCCAAACCCCGCTAGAGACCAATTACATTTGAAATGGATTGATTTCAGCAATATTTCTGTCACAATATTTAATTCATTGGGACAAAATTTATCTACTATTGTTCTTTCAAAAGATAAGAGCATAATTGACATATCAGGACTACAGAATGGT
>CAISOQ010000392.1 GCA_903887095.1 uncultured Flavobacteriia bacterium | reverse complement strand
ATTCAAATATTGTCTGAAAACAAGGATAAATTGACACTGCTTGCTGAGAAGTTGTTATCTGCTGAAGTTATTTTCAAAGAAGATCTTGTTGACATATTTGGAAAGAGACCGTGGGAAAAAGAAGAGGATCAAATCGAATTTGTTGCATCCTCTGAAAAACCACTTATCGAATCACCAGAAAGTGAAAACAGTGAAGATGTTTCGATCTCTGATGAGCCTAAAACAGAGGTTCAAGAAGATAAATCCGGGGAAGAAAATACTGCATCAGAAGAAAATACCGAGTCATAAAACTGTTATAACTGCTTCCTTGATTACCTAGGAGTTGTACTAAAAGTTGATTTCAACGAGGAAAAAGATTAAATTCGTCAGATGAATAATCTCGTTCAGCGCACTATAACCGGAACTTTATTCGCTATTGTAGTTCTTGGATCCATACTTTGGGACCCTTATGCACAGGCAATCGTGTTTTCTGTTTTCATGGTGCTTGGACTATTGGAATTCTACAATTTATTCAACGAACATTCAGTTGTAGAAGTAAGCAAGGAAATTGGTATTTTCATCGGTCTCTTCATCTTTTCATTGTTGGTCGGAGTGAGTTTTGAATGGTTACCTATCATTTCCATTCTTTTCATTTTCCCTTTGTTCTTTACCTTGATATTAGCAGAGCTTTGGCGACAGACTCCTCACCCACTGATCAATATGTCTGTATTGGTTTTTGGAATTATTTACATCGTTATTCCTTTCTTTCTAACGATTGACCTCAACTTAAGAAATACGAGTTATTTGCCATCGGTTGTTGGGATGTATTTATTGATCTGGACCAACGACACTTTCGCCTATTTAACCGGAAGATTAATCGGTAAAACCAAACTCTTCGAGCGTATTTCACCTAAAAAAACTTGGGAAGGAACTATTGGAGGAGTGCTCTTTACATTACTTGTTGGTTATATTATCGGTGCATTTGTAAATCGCGGTGACGAAGTGTTTTGGGTCATTTCGGCCATTATCATTGCACCTTGCGCTATTTATGGTGACTTGTTGGAATCGCTTTTCAAACGAAGTTTAAACATCAAAGATTCAGGAAACATTCTCCCAGGACATGGTGGAATTCTAGACCGTTTTGATGCCGCCTTGTTTGCAATTCCCTTCTTTTATTGTTGGGCTATGATCTACGAGTACTTTTAACCTTATACCTATGAAATTACACCGAGAAGGCTATTTGATTATGACTGTTGGACTTTTGATTTTGTCAGCAGTTCAAATTGGAAACTATTTTCTACTAAGCGCAACTGATTGGACTTGGCTTTTTATATTGCTTTCACTTGGTGTCTTGGTGATGGCTTATTTGATCATTCAGTTCTTTAGAGTGCCAAAAAGAACGTGTGTCTTCAGTGAAAATGATATAATGTGCCCAGCGGATGGTAAAGTAGTCGTGATTGAAGAAGTAGAAGAAGGCGAATATTTTAAAGACAAACGCATTCAGGTATCTATTTTCATGTCGCCACTCAATGTGCACGCAAATTACAATCCAATCTCTGGTTTGGTAAAGTATGTCAAATACCATCCGGGGCTATTTTTAGTTGCATGGCATCCAAAAAGTAGCACAGACAACGAACGCTCGACAATGGTGGTTCAACACGCTTCGGGTAAAGAAGTGCTTTTCAGACAAATTGCAGGTGCTGTTGCAAGACGAATTTGCTATTATCTAGGCGAAAATCAATCAGTGAAAACAGGTGAAGAATTTGGTTTTATCAAATTCGGATCACGTATCGACCTCTTCTTGCCATTGGACTCTAAAATAAATGTTAAAATTGGTGATGTTGTAAAAGCAAAGTTGACCAAGAT
>CAISOQ010000391.1 GCA_903887095.1 uncultured Flavobacteriia bacterium | reverse complement strand
TGTAGCGATAAGATCGTCTCTTGACATTCCTGGTTTGCGTGGCAAACCTGAAGTGATTACAACAACATCTGAGTTTGCTGTTTTTGTGTAATCATTCGTAGAACCAATAGTTCTAGAATCGTAGAGATTGATAGGAGACGTTTCCCAAATATCCAAAGCCTTACCTTCTGCAAAACCTTCTTTGATATCCAATAAAACGATTTCATTGGCAATCTCTCTGTGAGCAAGGACATCAGCACATGTTGCACCTACGTTACCTGCTCCTACTACTGTTACTTTCATTGTATAATCTAATTGGTGATAAACACGGATTTATGGCGGCAAAATTAATACTTTATGACAAATAATTCTTTTATTTTGTATGTAATTACGCTTTTAATACGATTTTTTATTCTTAAGGCAACCGTATAGAATAAAGAGCGTCATAAACATGAAAGATTGTGGAGAACCGAGAAAAACTAACGGCAATTATTGAAGGATGTCTGCGAAACGAAAGGCGTTCGCAGGAGCAACTCTTCAAGCATTTTTACGGAAAGATGTTGTCTGTTTGTATGCGTTACGTCGCTGACCGCGATACAGCACAGGAGGTACTTCAAGAAGGATTTATTAAGGTCTTTGAAAAGCTAGGAGCATTTGATTACAAAGGTTCTTTTGAGGGATGGATTCGGAGAATAATTACGAACACGGCCATTGATTCGATTCGTCGTGGAAAAAAAGACCCGTTTCGCACTGACAATGAAAACGATTTTAAATTAGGTGTTGAGGATCCCATGATTAAACAGGAAGAATTGGATCTTTCAAATGTAAAAGCGGAAATGGCCATGCAGGCAATACAACAATTATCCCCCGCGTATCGGACCGTTTTCAGTTTGTATGTGCTTGAAGAATATACCCATAAAGAAATTGCAGAATCTCTGGGAATAAGCGAAGGTACATCAAAATCAAACCTAGCCAAAGCAAAGATCAATCTTCAAAAAATATTGAGTGAAAAATTCATGAATATACATTGAGCATGAAAAACAACATAGAACAAAGTATTAAAGAAAGTCTGAAAGACTATGAAATGCCGTATGATGCAAAAGCATGGGAATCCATGTCGAAAGTTTTGGATCAACGGATGCCTGTTTCAAAGAAAACTAATTGGAAATGGTACTTAGGTGGTGCTACTATCATTGCACTTACTTCTGTATGGTATTATCAATCATCACGTTACAACACTGAGAATTCAAAAAATATTTCAGACACATCAAACTTTGCTAAGTCAGAAGCTAAAAATGAAGATATGACTTCAATAGTGTCGGCTGAAAATAATTCAGAAAAGGTGCAATCGCAAACGAATACTCAATCAAAGAATGACAACTTTGAATCATCGTCGAAAAGCGGTTCAGTGGTTTCTTCCGACAAAGTATCTCAAGTTTCAGATAACAATTCTTACGTGTCGAATGAAAATAAAACTTCATTTACCCGACAAGAAACAGCCAGCCATGAAGGAAATATGATCAATAACAAAGAAGAGAATACACCTTCTACAAAAAAAGGCGTTGTTTTCCCTTCTATTCAAGATCTTTGTCAGGGAGAAACGGTTGTCATCAAAAATGATAATGATGTAGACATTTTCCTATCCAACAACGGCAAAGTGTATCCAATTTCCGCTAATAAAAAATTCAACTTCGAGGCAGAAAATGCTGGAAATTACTTTTTCGGTTATGCAGAAAATGGTGGTATCGTTTACTCAAAATCAGCAGATTTCAAAGTTAAATCAATTGGCACAGCGGAGTTCAACATTGATGATCGAGACAAATTTGAAAACGGTGTGCCTTCCATAAAATTGTCTGTGAATTCTGAGGATGCCGCATCCTATTCTTGGAAAATACAAGGATTGAAATCAGAGTTAACTGGCAAGGAAGTAAAAGCCCATCTCTACAACAAAGGAAACTATGCTGTGACTTTAACATCAACTCCTCGTGATGGTGGCTGTCCATCAAAGGTTACTAAAAATGTTCAAGTTGATGAGGATTACAATTTATTAGCCGTTAATTCATTCTGGCCACAATCGAATGATCCAAGAAATGCAACATTTATGCCTTACGCATTGAAAGAGAGAGCGGCAGATTTCACAATGCTTATTATCGATCCTAGCAATGGCGCCACATTGTTTGAAACGAACGACGCAACGAATGGCTGGACAGGTATCAACAAAGGAAATGGTCAATTAGTAGATGCCAACAAAGCATTTATATGGATTGTACGATTAAAAAATCCACTTCCAGGAGAAAAATCAGAAT
>CAISOQ010000390.1 GCA_903887095.1 uncultured Flavobacteriia bacterium | reverse complement strand
GATCGCTGTAAGTAATTTGCATACCCCTTGAAAAATTCGTTTCTTTGCACCCGAATTGCAGGAAATGTCACACAAATCAGGTTTTGTAAATATTGTTGGGAGTCCAAACGTTGGTAAGTCAACGTTAATGAATCGATTGGTAGGTGAAAAACTTTCAATCGTTACTTCGAAGGCGCAGACAACTCGCCACCGTATCTTAGGGATTGTCAATGATGAAAATTACCAGATTGTTTTTTCTGATACTCCCGGTGTTGTAAATGCAGCGTATAAGCTTCATGAAGCCATGATGGAATATGTCAACGCTTCATTGAAAGATGCCGATGTTTTGATTTTCATTACAGATACCCGCGAAAACAAAATGAATCACGAGGAAACACTCGAGAAAATCAAGAAGATTCGGGTTCCTGTGATTTGTTTGATCAATAAAATTGACTTAAGCGATCAGGAAAAAGTGATGGAAAGAATTGGCTATTGGCAAGAACAGTTGCCAAACGCACAGATTTATCCAATTTCTGCATTGCATGACTTTAACGTTCAGGCGGTTTGGGAAAAAATCCTTGAATTAGTTCCTGAAAGTCCCGCTTATTTTGACAAAGAAGAATTGTCAGATAGGCCAATGCGCTTTTTTGTTTCCGAGATTATTCGCGAAAAAATCTTCCTCTTTTGTGAGAAAGAAGTTCCCTACAGCTGTCAGGTAGAAATTGAAGAGTACCGGGAAGAACCTGATATCACAAGGATTCGTGTGTTAATCATCGTTGAACGTGATTCACAAAAAGGCATTATCATTGGGAAAGGTGGAGAAATGCTTAAGAAAATTGGTCGTGAGGCACGAAAAGAAATAGAAAAATTCATTGATCAAAAAGTATTCATGGAGACGTTCGTGAAGGTTGACAAAGACTGGAGATCGACAGAAAATAAATTAAAGAAATACGGATATTGATCCGAGTAAAGATCAAAGAACAATGAACAAAGACAAATGTCCAGTTTCTTGCTCCTTGCTCCTTGCTCCTTGTTCACACATATGAGTAATATAGTAGCAATAGTAGGTCGCCCGAACGTAGGAAAATCAACCTTGTTCAACCGCCTGACGGAGTCACGCAATGCGATCGTTAAAGAAGTAAGTGGCGTAACCCGCGACCGTTTGTACGGAAAAGGTGATTGGAACGGAATACAGTTCTCGGTTATCGATACGGGTGGTTACATCAAAGGATCTGACGATATTTTCGAGGCAGAAATCAGAAAACAAGTTGAAATTGCCGTTCAGGAAGCTACTGTCATCGTTTTTATGGTCGACGTAATGGCTGGCATTATCGATCTTGATGAAACTGTTGCTTCGTTGCTTCGCAAAACCAAGAAACCCATCTACATTGTTGCCAATAAAGTAGACAATACAGACAGAGTTGGGCTTTCATCAGAATTTTATCAATTTGGACTGGGTGATGTCTTTGATGTGTCCGCAACCAACGGAAGTGGAACGGGAGAATTATTGGATGAAATTGTCAAACATTTCGACAAAGAAGATGATTCAGCAAATGAAAAAGAAGATCTACCGCGCATTGCCATTGTCGGCCGACCAAACGTAGGAAAATCCTCCCTTGTAAATGCACTTACCGGGGAAGAGCGCAATATTGTCACCAATATTTCTGGCACCACACGAGACGCTATCAATACACGTTACAAGGCATTTGGATTCGACTTCCTTTTGATCGATACAGCTGGAATCAGAAAAAAGGCGAAAGTTACTGAAGACATTGAATACTACTCTGTGTTGCGTTCTGTGAGAACGATTGAAAATTCAGATGTGTGTGTTTTCATGATTGATGCTGAAGAAGGACTTCAAAAGCAGGACTTGCATATTTTCTATATCATTGAAAAGAACTCCAAAGGAGTGGTCGTTTTAATTAACAAGTGGGACCTTGTTGAGAAAGATCAGAATACAATGATCAAGTATGAGGAAAATATCCGAAAACAATTGGCGCCATTCAATGATGTTCCAATCATTTTTACTTCTACGATCAACAAGCAACGTATCCACAAGGCATTGGAAGCGACAATGATGGTGCATGAAAACCGCACGAAGAAAATACCTACTTCGAAATTGAACGAGTTGATGCTCGAAATCATTCAAGCGACTCCGCCACCAGCAATGAAAGGAAAGTACATTCGCATTAAATATGTACAACAGTTACCGACACATGCACCAGCTTTTGCGTTCTTCTGCAACTTACCACAATATATTCCTGACTCTTATAAACGTTTCTTAGAGAACAGATTGAGAGAAAATTTTGATTTCTGTGGCGTTCCAATTAAAATCTTCTTCCGAAAGAAATAACTTTGTGGCATGAAATACGGTGCCATCGATATCGGAACGAATGCTGCACGACTTCTTGTTGGAGAGGTTGAGACGATTGGTGGGCACTCTTTTGTAAAAAAAATCTCATACACGCGTGTACCATTGAGGTTAGGAGAAGAAGTTTTTACCTCTGGAAAAATCTCGAAAAAAAAATCTGAAGATTTTGTTAAAACCATTCAAGCGTTTAAGCTCATTTCAGAAATTTTCGAAGTGAACCAATTGCGAGCCGTTGCAACATCTGCCATGCGTGAGGCAACCAATTCTGTAAAAATCATTGAAAAGATTCATGAAGCAACTGGTGTTGAAGTTGAAGTAATCAGTGGTGATGAAGAAGCAGAATTGATATTCGGCACCTTCTTCCTTTTGGATTTTGATAAAACGATGCCTTTTATTGTCATCGATGTGGGTGGCGGCAGCACGGAAGTAAGCGTTTTTGAAGGTGGTGAAAGGGTCGCTTCAAAATCCTTTGAAATCGGAACGCTTCGTTTGCTTAAGGAAAAAGTTAAACAAAGCATTTGGTCAGATATACACGATTGGATTGCACAGCATGTTGACTTAAAATCACCGCATCACATTTATGGTACAGGTGGAAACATCAACAAAGTGCACAAACTGCTTGGTGCTGGCCACATGGAATCCCTTTCGTTGAAAGAAATGAAAGCATTGCGCGAAGAGCTGAATACAATGAGTGTTGAGGAACGCGTAGATGTGTATCAATTGAAACCTGATAGAGCTGATGTAATTGTTCCTGCTTTAAACATTTACATCTACATTTTAGAAGAGTTAAAAAGCAAAAAAATCATCGTTCCAAAGATTGGTCTTTCAGATGGAATGGTTTATCAAATGCACAAATCGGCGACTAGAAAAAAGCCCTGAGTTCCATCCCACCACTGTGAATTGTTCGACTATTTTTGGATTGTCTACCGTTATATTGAATCGATAGTTGAAGATTTTTTGAAACAGAGCGCTGATAACCAAGATTCCACGTATAATTAATACCCGGTTTAAGTGCTTCAAGTATTTCAAAGCCCAATGCAGAATTTTGATTCCCATTGTAACGGATATTTATCATTTTCAAGCTTCCTTGTAAACTTCCTTTTTCCGCTTGATTGTATTTGAATGTGGACCCTATTTCACGCAAAATTCCGAGTTCTCCGCCGTATTGAAGAGCATTTTGTTTTTCCACATAACGTCCATCCAACGAAATTCGGAAGGTGGTGGTGGGCTGATAAATCAAGCTTGGTTGAACAAAGAAATAATTAAGGGAGTAATTTCTGCCTGATGTGTAATCAGCCTGAGAATCCTTTGTTCCTTGCTGGCCTTTTGCTTCAATTGTGATCACCTTTTTTATATTCCAACGAAAGGAAAGTTCATGGTACAAATTTGATTTTGAATCGAACCCTGTTGCCAGTAGCGTTTTAGATCGTAAGTCTTGAAAATTATATTCGGCACCAAAAACACTTGATGTACGGTTAAAAAACAGGGAGTTTTTCAAATTGTAATTACTGGAAATTAAATTGGTGTCCCTGATTTGTAGCGCAAAAGGATTGAATGCATCCACTCCATTAAACAAATTTGTTTTTCGATTGATTCGTATCCTCGCCTGATCAGAAAAACGAGAAAGCAATTTTTTGAATCCCTTTTTTGAGGCCCAGATGCGTTCAGGTCGCCAATAAATCGATTGATTCAATTCATTTGAATAAGTTTTCGTGTATTCATTACTTGGCGTAAAAACCCGAATGTAACTTGCTTGATCAACGAATTGAGCAATTTCAAATTCATTTAAATCTTTTACCCCATCACCGTTGTAGTCAATCCATGTGTAGACTCCCTGGCCATCATTTACCTGAATGTATAAAAACTCTCTTTTCAGTTCTAATCCGGAACCCACTTCGTAAAAATTATTCCAGGTAAAAGCACTTTTATAGAGTCGTAACTCATGGTCTATTCGACCAACAACATTGTTTTCAGGTGTTTGATTCAACAAGGTTGGATTCAATACTTTCAGTTCTCTGTAACTCGTAACAATATTCAAGGTTTGATTTTTTAGTTCCGTCAACCGGATTTCACCTCCCGCTGTTCGCGCTTTAGCAACGGGAACGAGTGCAAGACTATCGGAGCGTTGATCGTATCGCTCGCGGTAAAAAAGCTTGTACGTATTTTTGATCGAGTCGCCATTGGAAAGGTAAAACTGGTAATCAAAAAATTGGTAACTATTCGTTTCAAGCGCCGACTGTCCCCCTGTGAAACGATTTAATTCGTGGTCATCGACATACCCCACTTTCAAATATTTAAAATCCTTCGAAAACTCAGCTCGGTGCCTGAAAAATTCGTTTCTTCTGTCCGTTTCTCCTGAAAGGTAGCTTCCATCCCATTTCGCTGAAAAGCCCTTTTGTTTCCATTTTCCATTTGTTGCGGAACGAATTCCTTTGTAATCATTTCCAATCTGAAAATATTGCCCTTCTAAATTCAAGTTGCCAAACGAACTGTTTTTAAAATTTGTTCCTAGCGCAGACGCCACCTGGTTTCCATTGTATCCTTTGTTTCGTGTGTTCCAATCGCGATCAAATTCAACGGCACGGTATTGCTCTATGGGGACGAAGTTTCGATCAAGTACTTCAATCTCAGCTTTAGTTTCCAACTGCCAGCGTGGTAAGGAGTCTCGACTCAAAGGAATGATTCCAACTAATTTTGTTCGTTGGGCAAAACCTTTGTCATTTCCGCTGTCTTTGGCAGAAAACGTATTGAGGTCGTTTCCGGAATAGGCGAGTTCAGATTCAAGAACAAGATTTTTGCGAATGCGATAAGATAAGCCACTGCTTACCAACTGCTTCTGTTTGGGCGTAATGATCAAGCGAGATGGATTGTAATCACCTTGAGGAACTCCCGCGATGGGTGCAACCCACAAAAAGACTTTCCCTAAAGCATTGAAATTACTAAATACATAATTTCCTTTTCCAGGTCCAACAAAAGTAAACACCGCACGGTACAAGGCAGAGTCAGGATTAACAGAACTCACCAACACCGAATCAAAACCAAGCGAATCAATCATTTTATACAACACTTGGTTTTCATACCAGCCGATGGAATCAATGCTATTTGTTGCCGCAAGATCAAGCGAATCTCCAATTTGAGAAAGCAATAATTTCTGTGAATAAGACAGCTCTTGCTGAAGTGTTTGATTTTTTGCGTCTTGCTCAGAGTAGGCATTGAGCCAGAAATCAAGTTTTTTTGAAGTATATGTCGTGGATGTCTGCACCAAAGAACGTGCGTAATTCTGATCCGAATATTGAAATTCCACAACAATACGTGAATCTTTGGTAATCAAATTGCGCGATGTAAAAACAACTTCTGCAGAATTGTAATTGATAGTATAATCAAATTCCTGGCCTCGCTCCAACAACTTTCCATCAATGTATACTCTTTCCGTTCCAGCTAAAACGATAATGAATGGTTCATTCTCATTGCCTCGCAAGCGATATGGTCCTTGATTCCCCTCAACACCTTCTATTATTTGACGAGCAAATTTTCCTTTTGAAAGGGCTCCACTCACTTCTGTTTTCCAGACTTTCAATGTGTCATTCGACCATTGGTAATTGGCTGTCAATCCCTGTGCTCTTTTCTTGTAGGTGAGAAAATATCCTTTTGGTTTATTGAGCCAGAAATCCCCTGCGATAAGTTTCAAACGATCGTTATATATCTGAATAAATACCTGATCAAACTCCTGCAGTTTACTTGTATTTCCGTCTGGCTGAATGGGTAAATTATCATCAGAAATAGAGGCGAGCAGTTTGAGATTTGGCGCAATGTCCCCTGAAAGCTCTAGGTTCAGCGTTGAATTAATACCTAAATCTTGGTTGTTACCAAATGAAACACCTCTTGAAATACTCCCCGCCTTGTTTAAACCCGAACCACCAAATACATCTTCGACAGAATAGCTGTTTTCAATCCGAAATTTATCTCTGTCATCAGCCTTGGTTGCGTCAAAAATAATGGAAGAATTGCGGCGTGCTAGTGTTTTTGAAAGATCCATCGGAAGGACTCTGAAGGTAAAATGGAGCGAGTCTCCGCAGCTTTTTAAAAGTTTAAACCGAGCAGCAGCATGGTCTAAAAAATAATCTTCTGACTTCAATTTTTCAGTTCCACAATACACTTCGAAACTGTTCGGATAAATCGACAAGGTATCTAGTTTCAATGTATCCAAAGTAGTAGCGAAATTCACTTTGCGCTGACTAGTATACTGTGAATGAGCATTCAAAGTAAAAAAGCCGCAGAAAAGCAGTACCCATATGCACCTGTCGAAAGTCATTCTTACGAATGTACAACGTTCAATGCACAAAAATCGTGTTTGAAGGGTTAAATTGCTTCATGATGCTACAACTTCGCAGGTGCTGTTAAAAAAAGTTAAGCTTCCTCGTGGCACTTTAGCGAAGATTAACTT
>CAISOQ010000389.1 GCA_903887095.1 uncultured Flavobacteriia bacterium | reverse complement strand
GCCATATGTTTATTCATGCTGATAGCGTCCATTTGATTTTCAATATGATGTCTTTGTATTTTCTTGGAAGTTTTCTAGAAAATGAATTGATGTTTTCATTTGGTTCAATAGGAGGGGAGGTTCATTTTTTGATTCTCTATTTCTTCGGCGGATTGTTTTCGACTTTAATTCCTTTCAGCAGAAATCAAGACAATTCTAATTATCGCGCACTTGGCGCTTCTGGAGCAGTTTCGGCAGTTATTTTCGCTGCCATCATATGGAATCCAACAATGAAGTTATCGCTTCTGTTTTTGCCCATTCCAATTCCCGCCTATATTTTTGGACCGATCTACCTTGCTTTTGAATATTGGGCAGATCGCAGAGGAGGCACTGGAATAGCGCATGATGCACACATTGGTGGGGCTATTTTCGGGGTGATTTACGTTTTAATTATTAATATTGACAAAGGAAAAGAGTTCCTAAGTGTAATTTTTGGTTAGAAGATGCTTTACATCAACAACAACGGTACAATACTATCAAATGATGCTCCAACTATTCAGGCTGGCAACAGAGGTCACGTTTATGGTGATGGAGTATTCGAAAGCATAAGAATAATGAATGGTGTTCCATTGAACATGGACAACCATATTAGAAGACTTCTTGAAGGTGCAAAAGCAATTAAAATGCGCCCTGCAAGTTTTTACACTACGCAATTCTTTGAGGATAAAATCATTGAATTGTGTCAAAAATCTGAAATTAAAGAAGGTGCTCGTTGTCGCGTCTCATTAGATCGCGTAACTGGTGGGGCCTACAAGCCAGAATCAAATGAGGCAACTTATTTTATTGAGGTGTATCCTTATGAGTCAAATAATTTTGAGTTAAATGCCAAAGGACTTGAAATTGACTTGTATACAGACATTAAAAAGCAAAAAAATCACCTGTCAAATTTCAAAACCAAAAGTGGTTTAATATATGTTATGGCTGCCATCAATGCGACAGAAAGGAAACTGGATGATGTATTGATTACCAATGATAAAGGTGGAATATTGGAAAGTTCAAGTTGCAATGTTTTTGTCGTAAGTAATGGCGTATTGTACACACCTGGACTTGATGAAGGCTGTTTAGCTGGCACGATGCGCATGCAGGTTATAAATCTTGCGATCAAGAACAATATCAAGGTTTATGAGTGTAATATTTTACCTCAAAACCTTTTGGCTGCAGATGAAATATTTTTCACCAATGCAATTCGTGGAATAAATTGGGTAAGTGGTTATCGCACAAAACGTTACTTTAACAATGTTTCCCGGAAATTAGTAGCTTTGTTAAATGACTACTGGGAAAATACGCTTACAGAAAAATAGGGTTGACATTTGTTAACAGATTTTTACCAGCCATTTCGAAATAAAAGCCTAACTTCATAGTGTCTTTATGACGTTGCCCACAGAAGCAATAGTTGTTTGAGTTGGATTTTTATAGTTTCCATTAAACACTTATCAAATTTCATCTTTGATCATTCGTTCGATTTAGACAGGTAAAGTTTCACCATAGAAACTATTTAACATAATAATTAAAGGATAAATCGAATGGCGAAATCGCAAGAGACATTCAGTAAAAAAGAAAAGGAAAAACTACGACAAAAAAAACGTCAGGATAAACTGGTTAAAAAAGAAGAACGTAAAGCTAATTCTTCTGGCGGTGGTTTAGACAGTATGATGGCTTATGTTGATGAATATGGACGGATTTCTGATACGCCGCCAGATCCAACTAAAAAGAAAATTGTTGTGAATGCTAGCTCAATTGAGATTGGAATTCCTAAACGTGAAGAAGAACCGGAAGAACAAATGCGTCAAGGAAAAGTAACGTATTTTAATTCAGCAAAAGGTTATGGCTTTATTAAAGATCTGGAATCTCAAGAAAATGTTTTTGTACACGTTAATGGTTTGTCAGAAACGATTGCAGAAAATGATAAGGTAACTTTTGAAGTAGAACGCGGTCACAAAGGACTCAACGCAGTTAAGGTTAAGAAAATATCCTAATTTCACTTACCATCTATTTTGTCTTATAATTAATATTATGTTAAATAGTAATAGTGTAAGATTTCATTCAGTAAAATTTATGCTCCATTCAAAACACACGCCGTTTTAAATACTGACTTAAATAAGCTCCTTCTTTTATCTTATCGCGAGAAGAACAGAAATTAAAAAATCAATTGTTTTGGGATGACTTCCGGAAGTTCATGGGGAAAGTGAAATCTTCCAATGGAAGAAAAATGAATTGGTTAAACTATCCTTCTGATGTAAAAGACATCTACATTCGACTTCAAGTGGATTCTAAATCTGCAAAACTTTGCTTTGACATTCAAAGTCGGGACGCGGGAGTAAGAGCAATTATTTGGGAACAAATGACTGAATTAAAAAAAATTATGGAAGTCACTATGAATTGTAAAGGAGAATGGGACGAGCAAGTATACAATAACGAAGGAGTTGTAATTTCTCAAATTAAATGGGAAAAACAGGGTTTAAACTTTTACGACGAAAATCAAAAATTAGAAATATTTGATTTCTTTAAGGAAAAGCTAGTGGCATTTGATCTATTTTACCAAGAATTCAAAGAAGTAATTATAAATCTCGCTCATTAATAGGTATTCATTAATTTTGCCTCAAAGATTTTTTGTACTCATGCGCTATTTCTTACTCATTCT
>CAISOQ010000388.1 GCA_903887095.1 uncultured Flavobacteriia bacterium | reverse complement strand
TAAAATTGTGGAAACTTCAGAAGGCAGCAGTCAAAGATATTCAGGAGTTGTTTAACGATCCAAAACCTGCGTACAATACGACCTCAACGATTGTAAGAATTCTTGAGCGTAAAAAATTTATAAAGCACAGGTCCGTTGGAAGAGGTTATTTATACACTCCAAAAGTCTCGAGAGAGAAGTACAGAGAATATCTTATGAAACATCTGCTGGTGAATTATTACGACAATAACAAGCAAGACCTTAAAAATGACATTTAGCAGAAGCCGCGAAAGCGGCTTTTTTATTGCTTTTATCTTATTTGTGATTATTTATTGCTGCAGCAACAAAGGGTGCTTATTTTTGTTTAATTATTATGTTGTATAGAGTACTTATCACTATTTCAATTTGGTTGCTGGTTGACTTTTATGCCTTCCATGGATTAAAGACACTCACCTCTAAATGGAACATCAATTCTTCCACTTTAATCCATTGGACGTATTGGGGGATAGACCTCTTTATTTTGGCTGTTATTTTTTACTACAGTTTCACGGGTAAATTCGCCAATGGTCCGGGAAGACAAGTAGGCTGGGTTTTGGCGGCATTAATGATTTCGCTGGTTCCTAAACTCGTAATAATAAGTTTTCTTTTTGTGGAAGACATTGGTCGCATAGGTTTTGGGATTTATGCATTTTTAAACAATTGGTTGAACGACCATAAAACAATCAATTACCTTCCTGAAAGAAGAAAGTTTGTCAGTCAAATTGCCTTTGGTTTAGCGGCGATTCCATTTGCTGGAATGATATATGGCGCTGTAAAAGGCAAGTATGATTTCACTGTTCACAAAGTGAAATTGCGTTTTAGAGATTTGCCCGAAGCATTTGATGGTTTTACAATTACGCAGCTTTCGGATATCCATAGTGGAAGTTTTGATGACCCAATTGCTGTTAGAAGGGGTATTGAATTAGCCAATTCGCAAGAAAGTGATCTACTTGTATTTACTGGCGACTTGGTAAATAACAAGGCCGATGAAATGGATGATTGGATGGATCATTTTTCAGCCTTAAAGGCGCCATTTGGAAAATACTCTATCTTGGGCAATCATGATTATGGGGACTATTTACCTTGGCCATCTGAGGCTGCGAAGGAAGCAAATTTGGACCGACTTAAACAAATTCAAAAGGAATTAGGTTTTCGATTACTGCTTAACGAACATGTGCGGATTGAAAAAGATGGTCAGTCCATTGCATTGGTTGGGGTTGAAAATTGGGGAAAGAAAGGCTTTGTTAAGCATGGCGACTTGCCAAAAGCGAGTGAGGGCATTTCCCAAGGCGATTTTACAATATTGCTTTCACATGACCCGTCGCATTGGGAGGCTGTAACATTGCAGCACGAGCATCATGTTCACATTACCTTGTCGGGACATACACACGGCATGCAATTCGGTATTGAAATCCCAGGCTTTAAATGGAGTCCATCAAAATATATTTATCCGCAATGGGCCGGCCTTTATAAGAAAGACGAGAAGTTCTTATATGTTAACAGGGGATTTGGTTTCTTGGGTTTTCCTGGCAGAGTTGGTATTTTACCAGAAATTACGGTAATCGAACTTGTCAAAGACAGGGCATAATCAGTACATTATTTCTTTACCAAAGATTGTGCAAAGGCCCTAGCTTGTAGGTCACTTTCTACATAGTCTTCGTATGCCGGATTCGGAACAAAGTTCAAACCCAACATTGTTTTTTCATTGATTTCTGCAATATCAAGAAATTGAATTTGATCCTTCAAAAAAGCCTCTACAGAAACCTCATTCGCAGCATTTAATATACACGCGGCTGTTCCTCCCATTTCCATTGCTTTGAAAGCAAGATCCAAGTTTTTAAAAACGGCTCTATCTGGTTTCTCAAAAGTGAGTTGGGGATAATCCATAAAATTGAAACGAGGAAAATCTGTTTGAAATCGATCAGGGAATGTTAGCGCAAATTGAATGGGTAATTTCATGTCAGGCAAGCCCATTTGTGCTTTCATACTTCCATCTTGAAATTGCACAAGCGAGTGAACGATGGACTGAGGATGCACAATTACATCGATTTCTTCTGGCTTTAAATTGAACAACCATTTTGCCTCTATTACCTCTAATCCTTTGTTCATAAGGGTGGCAGAATCTATCGTTATTTTTGCGCCCATTGACCAATTAGGGTGTTTTAAGGCTTGTTCTTTTTTTACAGTTTTAAGCTGCTCTTCGGTCCATCCACGGAACGGGCCACCAGACGCTGTAAGGTAAATTTTTTCAATTTTATTGTGGAACTCTCCAACCAAACATTGAAAAATAGCTGAGTGTTCAGAATCGACAGGGTAAATGTTTACGCCATTTTCTCTTGCTAGGCGTGTAACAAGCTCACCGGCAACAACCAGTGTTTCCTTGTTGGCTAATGCGATGGTTTTTTTAGCGTAAATCGCACGAAGGGTCGGCTTTAAACCTGCATAACCCACAAGCGCGGTAAGAACCGTATGGACATCATTTGATTCAACAACCTGACAAAGTGCTTCGTCACCAGCATAAACATGAATATCTTCTTTGCTAAGGGCCGTTTTTACTTTTTGATACTGTGCCTCATCGGAAATCACAACCGTATTAGGCTGAAATTTAAGCGCTTGCTCAATAAGTAAGTCAGCATTTTTGCCGGCTGTGATCACTTGAAGATCAAAAAAATCTGGATAGGCAGCAATAACTTCAAGCGCTTGTGTACCTATTGAGCCTGTTGAGCCTAGAATGGCAATACCTTTTTTCTGTGTCATTGCCTCAAAAATACGATATTTCACTCTTTGTAAGATGCATTTATTGGATTCATGATTTCACTATTTTTGCACAAAAAAACAATGAAATACCGATTGCTTGCGGATGATGAGTTAGAGCATTTTCAGGATGAGCTGAAACAATTCCTGATTGTGAATGGTGTTCATGCCGAGGAATGGGAAAAAATGAACTTGGAAGAACCCCAAAAAGCGGTTGAACTTATAGGTCTGTTTAGTGACACGGTGTTGCAACGAGTATATGAAAAACTTCGTTATTTTGAGTTTAGGAGTGCAAATTCATTAATGCTGTTTTATGTAGGAACAGACATTATTCATTTAATCTCTGTTTCGCCAAAACCAGGCGAAAACGTCGATTTATCAACTGTAGAGTCAATACATACTGCGCTATCGAATCAAGCGGGTCTCTTGAATTATTTTAAGACAAGTAAGTCAATTCAAGGAGAAAGAGAAATGGAAGCACATCGATTGTTGAACCAGGGATGTGTGGTTTCATCTGAGGAATTCTGGGAAAAAATGATTGAAACACTAAGTCCCGAAAAATAGAACACGTTTCTGTCATCAAACATTAATTGAAATAAACAATTCTCCCTTTGAATGGTTACTTTTACAAAGCTTAAAAACTGAAATCATGAAAAAACACGCGGTACTTCTTTTTACACTCTTTATTTCAACACTATCTTTTTCGCAATTGCAAAGACCTATGGCAAGTCCACAGGCGAAAGTTGAACAAAAGGTAGGACTTACAGATTTGAAAGTTGAATATTATCGTCCTTCAAAGAACAACCGAGCAGTATTCGGTGACGTAGTTCCTTTTGGTGAATTGTGGAGAACAGGCGCAAATGAGAACACCAAATTTACTTCGACGGATGCTGTTGTAATTGGAAAAGACACGCTAAAAGCAGGAACCTATGCGGTTTTCACTAAGCCGTCTGCCGACAATTGGGAAATCATTTTCTATGCAGATTATTCGAATTGGGGCACCCCTGAAAAATGGGAAGAAAGCAAAGTTGTTTTGCGCACTTCTGCGAAAGTAGCGGCTTTGAACGATGTTGTTGAAACCTTTACAATTTCTTGGGATCGTGTTACAACTAAATCTGCCGAGCTCAATTTTTCTTGGGATAAAACGAGAGCTACATTAAATGTCACAGTTCCAACAGCTACAAAAATGCAGGTAAACATTGACAAATTAATGAGCGGCCCATCGGCAAATGATTATCATGCATCTGCAGAGTTTTATTTTAAGGAAAAGAAAGACTTGAAGAAAGCCTTGGAGTGGGAAACAAAAGCTGTTCAAATGCGTCCGGAAGCATACTGGTTTTTGAGACTGAAATCTCAAATTCAAGCAGAATTGGGAGATTTCAAAGGAGCAATTGAAACGGCAAAACTTTCTATTGCTGCCGCTGAAAAAGAAGGTGACAACAGTTATGTGGATATGAATAAAAAATCCATTGAAGAATGGACAAAAAAGAAGTAAACACAACTTGCAAGTTATAACAACGCCCTTACATCAGGCGCTTTCAGATCGTTTTGGGGAACATCGAGTATCTCTGTTTTCAATAGAAGATGACAGTATGCCTTTGTTAATGTTGGATTTGGAATTGAAAAGCCCTGTGATCATTCTGATGACAAATGGCTTATCAAACTACCAGATGCCAGTACCAGAAAAAATGGCTGGTAGAGAATACAATGAGCTTTATTTTTGCCTCCCAAGTTATTGGAACATTGAAGATTTAGATCATCCGAATAAAAAGTGGGTTTTCAGCTGGATCATCCGACTTGCCAATTATGTTCAAGAAAAAAAGACATGGTTTGGTCATGGCCACACGATGCCATGCGGGAAAGAAATGGTCTCACTTTCTGAAACAATGCAGCAAAACCATTTTTTTCTATCAGATCCTGTTTTGTTGCAAGATGAATTATCGCCAATTCAGGTAGGAGAGAAAAATGTTCATTTTCTGAGTGTCATTCCAATTTTCCCAGATGAAATGGATTATAAACAAGGCAAAGGCACATTTAAATTTGAGCAAAAATTGCGACAACACGGTGTCAGCGAAAAACTAGATGATTACCGGGGCACAGTGTTGCGAAGTAAGTGGCGATTGTTTAAATGATTTGGTTATTAATTTAGCACATTGTTTATGGCAAAGATTACTTCTCATATCAAACTCATTAAACGGATTGCAATACTAATCGTTACGATACCAGTTCTAATCTTCGTAACAATTACATCAATTGTTTACTTCATGCAAGACCGAATGGTTCAAGAGCTGATCGATACTGCCAATGCTGATTTTCATGGACATATTGAGATTAAAGGAAGTCACATAGCTCCATTTGCAAATTTCCCCAATGTTTCCATTGACCTCGAGCATGTAAGTATTTATGAAGGGAAACAGAAGAAACTTCGCGAACGCATTGCCTATCTCGATGATTTATATGTCGGATTTAACATGTGGAAGATTCTTAAGGGAACAGTTGAAATCCGTTCGATCAAAATGAATCATGGGGATTTACGACTTGTTCAACACAGGGATGGAAGCCTGAACCTTGCCAATGCGCTCTCGAGCAAAAAACCCATCAAACAAGCCAAAGAAGAGCTGCACCTTGACCTAAAGTCCATAAAACTGAGTGAGGTAGATATTTCCAAATACAACGAAGCCAATGGAATATTAGTCGATGCGTACATTACGGAAGCCACCTCACGCTTCAAAACCATAGATGATCATATGTTCATTGGGTTGAATAGCCGTTTTGAATTAAGCCTTATTGACAAGGGCGATACGACTTTCATTAAGCATAAGCATTTCTTTGTCGACACAGAATTTGATCTGAACGATAAGACTAAGATTTTGAATATTTCTCCCACAGAGATCCAACTAGAAAAAGCCACCTTTGGTTTTGACGGTAGCGTTGCGTTAAATGAGAATGTTGATTTAGATCTTCGTTTCCATGGGAGCAAGCCAAATTTTAATCTGTTTCTAGCCCTGGCACCCGAAGAACTTGCTCCAACGTTGGAACAATTTGATAATAAAGGGAAAATCTATT
Organism: uncultured Flavobacteriia bacterium; assembly: GCA_903887095.1. Taxonomy (GTDB): domain Bacteria; phylum Bacteroidota; class Bacteroidia; order Flavobacteriales_D; family Crocinitomicaceae; genus M0103. The sequence continues at coordinate 21,628 of CAISOQ010000388.1, read as the reverse complement.
TTGAGGCTCAGATTAAGGGGCCATCTGCCAACGGTCATTCGCCTTCAATAAACGCACGTTTCGGTTGTAAGGAAGGGTTTTTCAATAATCTCAAATCTGGCAAGAAACTGGACAAAATCGGATTTAAAGGGTCCTTTACCAACGGATCAAAACACGACCTTTCGACGTCACGTTTTGAACTGCAAAACTTCAGCGCCAAACCTGAAGCAGGCATATTTAGTGGAAAACTCTCGGTTCAGAATTTTAGTTCACCAGAAATTGACATGAAACTTCGTTCCGATTTTGACCTTGATTTCCTTTCAAAATTCCTCAATACCCGAGAATTGAGGGGACTGTCCGGACGGGTGGTTTTGAACATGAATTTTCATGACATTATTGATTTAAATGAACCGGAAAAGTCTATTGAAAGGCTGAATGAATCCTATTTTACCGAACTTCTCATTGATGATCTTAGTTTCAATTCTCCTGATTTTCCCGTACCGCTGCAAAATTTGGACCTGAAAGCAACCCTTAAAGGACATAGTGCACGCATCGAAAAACTAGATATAAAAGCAGGGACGTCCGACTTACATATCGATGGAGATATTAGTGACCTTCCTGCCATCTTGCATCATACACATGACCCTGTGGCGTGTCATTTAAATATTCGATCGAAAAAATTGAATGTCGATGAACTTACGCGCGATGAAAAAGGCAAAACAACAGTCGATGAAGAGATTGATGACCTTAGCTTGAAACTTACCTTCAAAACCAGTGCCCGGGCATTTACGGAATCGCCGAATCTTCCTGTAGGGGAGTTTTTCGTAGACAATCTTTATGCAAAAATGAAACATTATCCCCACACACTTCATGATTTTCATGCAGATGTTTTCATTGATGATCAAAACTTCCGTGTCATCGATTTTTCGGGTATGATCGATAAATCTGACTTTCATTTTTCCGGTAAACTAGTCAATTATGGCCTTTGGTTTGAAGAAAAATTGCAGGGTGATACCAACATCGAATTTGACCTTGTTTCGGAACACTTGAATCTGGATGATGTTTTCACTTACAAGGGTGAAAAATATGTTCCGGAAGATTACAGACATGAGGAGATCAAGGGATTAAAACTCCACGGAATGGCCGCTCTTCATTTTAAGGATGGTTTGCAATCAACCGATCTGCAACTGTCGCATTTCGGAGGAGGCTTCAAGGTACATCCTCTGCGCTTTGAAAATTTCAAAGGGGGTGTACATTTTGAAAATGACCTGCTTACTCTTAACAAGTTTAGCGGTAAACTAGGGCACTCGCGTTTCACAGCTGATCTGAAATTTCATTTCAGTGATAAATCTGCACATAATTATTTGCATGTATCTGCGCCACACCTCGATATTGATGAAATCCTCAATTACAATGCCTCTCCCAATATAAATTCTTCAACTCCTGTCACAGTTAATCACGATGCAGGATTCAGTTTGTATGACCTTGAATTTCCAAATATGGACTTTGTGTTTGAGATTGGTCACCTCAACTATCACCATCATATGATGGATCATTTTCGGGCCGAGATCCGCATGCTGAGCAACCATGTGGTCCACATTGATAATATTGATTTTGATGCAGCGGGCGGGCATTTTGATTTAAAGGGAACACTGAGTGGAGCAGACAAAAAACACATCTACATAGAACCTAAGATATCTTTAAAGAATGTAGATCTAGATAAGTTCATGGTCAAATTCGAAAATTTTGGTCAAGATCATTTGGTTTCAGAAAATCTCCATGGTAAGTTCACCGGCCGGATCACGGGAAAAATACATTTGCATGGTGATCTAACCCCAAAAATGGATGATTCAGAGTTAACAATTTCTATGACCGTTTTAAAAGGAAAACTGGAAAATTATGCCCCAATTCAAGCGCTTTCGACCTATTTTCAGGACAAAAATGTAAATAAAGTATTTTTTGATACGCTTGAAAATACCCTTAAGTTAAAAGGAGGTATTTTAACCATTCCTTTGATGACCATCAACTCTTCACTTGGGTTTATGGAATTGAAAGGTGAACAACATATGGACGATAAAATGACCATGGATTATACTATTGGAGTTCCATGGAAGTTGATTGGAAAAGTGGCGGGCCAAAAATTATTTGGTAGAAAAAATAAAGAAGAGCAAAGTCCCGACGAAATTCAGTACAAAGAAAAAAATTCACGTTTTGTTTATGTGAAGTTGAGCGGAGATATGGAAAATTACAACATCGAACTTGCCAAGAAGCCTCGTTAATTCGAATATGCAAATCAACTTATACAAGCAAAAATTGCGACAACACGGTGTCAGCGAAAAACTAGATGATTACCGGGGCACAGTGTTACGAAGTAAGTGGCGATTGAAGAGGCGTTAGGCATTAAGCAAGTTACAAAGAGGCGGCAGTTATGTAACTTTTCTTTGTGTGAGATTGTTTTAGAAGGCATGAGAACATTTATCTACGGATGCTTACTATTCTTGGTGCAGGTTTCTTTTGCTCAGCAGGACCCTTTATATGCACAGTTTTGGAATACACAACAACGTTTTAATCCAGCCTTTACTGGACTAAAGAATGAACACGAGGCGCACGCCTTAGCTCGCTGGCAATGGGTTGACATCAACGGTGCTCCCAATACCCAACTGTTCACGTATGGGATCAAACTAAGTAAATATAACAGTGGGGTTGGCATTGTGTATGAGCATGATAAAATTGGATTTACAACAAATCATCAGGCAAAACTGAATTATGCTTATCATTTAAAATTTAGCGAAAACCATTCACTATCTTTCGGAGCCGCTGCAGGAATAAATAATGTTGAGCAATCTGGAGTTTTAATCTTTCCTGATCTATCCTCTGTGAATATAAATAGAACGGGTACGGGTTTCACCTCTGATCTCGGCGTATTTTACACTTTCAAAAGGCTGGATGCTGGGTTTAGTATTACTCGGCTCTTCGAGTCATATGAAACGGCTTCTTTTAGGGGAACTCCTCATTATTATTTCTATGCTGGATATCTTTTCGGAAAAAAGGAAGGATTCCAATTCAAACCGCAGCTGTTTTACCGCACAAACAATGGTTTTTCAGCGATAGATGTAAACGCGCTGATTTCTTTTAAATCCACATATCTTCTTGGCTTAACGTATCGAGACCGAGATGCCTTTGGTTTTTCAGCGGGCTATACTTTTAAAAACTTTTTGAACCTATCGTACACTTACGAACTAACTGTTTCCAAACTGAACAATAATGTTTCTGGAGGATCGCACGAAGTACATCTTGGATTTCTATTGAATGGGGCGAAAAAAGAATGAGCAAGTTTATTCTAAAAAATGATGGAAACATAATTCACGGTATTCCAAGAGAAACACTTAAATCAAGAATGGTTTAATTGATTTCAAATAATAAAGCATCTGTCCGTCAATTTAAAATCATGCACCGTATTTTTTAATTAGCGCAATTTGTCCTGCGTGATAGGCTGTGTGTGAGATGATTCGTCCAAATGCCTCAGCTACTGTTTTTGTACCAAACTCCTTAGTGGTAACGTTTTCACCCCACTTCTCAGCTTGTTGATTAGAAATCGCAGTGAGAACGCTGTTGCAAGAGATTTTAAGATAATCAGTCAGTTCATTAAGATCCGACCATTCACCGGTATCTTTTTGATCTATTAGTGTTTTTGCCCTCACTTGAATTTCGGATGCTTTGAAAACATTTTTAGCAAATAGCAATTCTACATCAGCGATGTGCCGCACTAAAAAACCTATGCTATTTGGCGAAGGGTGTAATTTTTTACCCAAATCTTCTTTCTGAATCAGATTGAGGGTGGTTTCGAGGCGAGTCCTAGCTTCCTTGTAGGCGGCGTAAAAATGTTGTGAGATTTCCAAAAGATAATTTTTGGAAGAAAAATAGAAATCTTAAACCGACAACCTAAGGTAAAATCAGCGAATACACCGAAACATTCAAGCGTTGAAACGTGAATCAAATAAGCTTTTGGTTAATGTATCCGCTATTATTATTAGATGGAAGGAAGTAATCCTTTCTCAATCAATAATTTACCAATTTGAACCGCATTGGTTGCCGCACCTTTTCTCAAATTATCTGCTACAATCCACATATTCAGTGTATTTGCCTGTGATTCATCGCGGCGAAGACGGCCAACGAATACATCGTCTTTTCCTTCAGCATATTTGGGCATGGGATAAGAAAAAGTGGTTGGATCGTCTTTTAAAGTGATACCTGATTGTTCATGCAGCAAACGACGTACATCAGATAAATCGAAATCATTTTCAAATTCTACGTTAACAGCCTCTGAGTGACCTCCAACGACAGGCACTCGCACAGCGGTAGCAGTTACATGAATGGTTGGATCTAAAATCTTTTTTGTTTCGTTGGTCAGCTTCATTTCTTCTTTTGTGTAGCCATTATCCAAGAAAGAGTCACATTGTGGGATACAATTTTTATCAATAGGATACTTGTAAGCCATTTCACCTGAAATCCCTTCACGTTCATTCTCCATCTGTTGAACGGCTTTCACACCCGTTCCAGTAATGGACTGATAGGTAGAAACAACGACACGTTTGATTTTATATGCTTTGTGCAGCGGAGCCAAAGCAAGCAATAATTGAATGGTGCTACAATTTGGGTTCGCAATAATTTTATCGTCTTTTGTGAGTAGATTTCCATTTATTTCCGGAACAACCAACTTTTTTGTTGGGTCCATTCTCCATGCTGAAGAATTGTCAATTACGGTGGTTCCAACCGCTGCAAATTTAGGCGCCCACTCTAATGAAGTTTCTCCTCCCGCAGAGAAAATGGCCACATCTGGCTTCATTTCAACAGCTGTTGCCAAACCAACCACGGTAAATTGAAGCCCACCAAAATCGAGCTTATTTCCCACTGATTTTTCAGAAGCAACAGGGATGAGTTCGGTTATTGGGAAGTTCTGCTCACGCAAGACTTTTAACATTACATTTCCTACCATTCCGGTGGCGCCTACAACTGCAACTTTCATAATAATTTCTTCACATTAATCGATTGTCAAAATTAGTATATTTAGCAGCAAAGAGTTCGACTAATGAAATACTTTTTCGCTTTGTTTTTTTTCGCTTTGTCCCTTTCAGCAAACGGCCAGTTTACTGAGAATTTTACAGATGGCGATTTTTCAACTTCACCAACATGGCAAGGTGATGATTCCGTTTTTACGATTGTGAATGTTGCTGGAAACAATAAATTACGTTCTAACAAGTCTATTCCAAGCACGACTTTTTATCTTTCTACGGCAAGCACTGTAGCTACTAATTGTCAATGGGAATTTTGGACCAATCTCGAGTTCAACACCTCCAGCGCAAATTATGTTGATATTTATTTAATGGCAGATCAGTCGAACCTTATGTCTGCAGGAATGAATGGTTATTTTGTTCGAATTGGCGGAACAACGGATGAGATTTCACTTTTTAAAAGAGTAGCAGGCACAGCGACGAAAATTATTGATGGAGCAGACGGTGTTACAAACACTTCTAATAACACGTTGAAAATAAAGGTGAAGAGAACCTCTGCGAACGATTGGACCTTGGAGCGGGATATTACCGGCGTCGGAACCTCCTATTTTACTGAAGGATCAGTGAATGATGCATCGGTAAATTCAAGTTCATTTTTTGGCATTAGTATTACGCAATCAACAGTAAGCTTTATATTGAAACACTTTTTTGATGATTTTTACATTGGCCCGATTATCTACGATGTTACACCGCCAGTTTTACTTTCAGCATCGGTTGTGAATTCAACAGCGTTAGATGTTTTGTTCAATGAAGCATTAGATCCCACTTCCGCCTCCTTAAGTTCAAATTTTTCCATTTCTCCAACTTTAGCAATCACCTCTGCCACTGTTGATGGTTCCAATCCTGCTTTGGTCCATTTGCTGTTGAGCACTGCGATTTCCAACGGTTCAACTTACACACTATCAACGAACAATATTGCTGATATTGCTTTGAATGCTTCGGGAAGCCAATCTACTCAATTTATATACCTAGTTGGCGAAGCACCAATGAAAGGGGATGTTATCATCAATGAGTTTGTGTGCGATCAATCACCGGTGGTAGGTTTGCCTGAGGTTGAATATGTTGAAATCTTTAATAAGAGCACTAAATATTTTGACCTAACGGGTTGGAAATTGGGTGACGCATCTTCTGATGGCACACTCTTGTCAGGTTGGCTCTACCCAGGCGAATATAAAATTCTGTGTTCAACCGGCAACATTGATACATTCGCAATTCAAGCATTGGGAGTATCAAGTTTCCCAAGTTTGAACAATGCGGGTGATGACATTGTACTCAAAGACAACAATGGAAATTTGCTTGATAAAATAACCTATACAGACAATTGGTACCAGGATCCAGCCAAAATGGACGGTGGTTATTCTATTGAATTAATTAACCCGAATGATCCTTGCTCAGCTGCAGATAATTGGATTGCCAGCAATGCTTCGCTCGGCGGAACACCTGGGGCTCAAAACAGTGTGTATGACGCAACTCCCGATAATCAGGCACCGCAGATTGCGCAATTAATTACTCTGGCGCCAAATTATTTGGAAATTCATTTTTCAGAGGGGATGGATTCAACGTTATTGAAAAATGCCAGTTTTTTGACCAATCCTTCGCTAACGATTGCAAACAATTTTGTGCCTTCAGCAGGATCAGACATGACCACTTTGCAATTTGTTGAGAACCTTGCAGGAAGTCAAACGTATACAATTTCCCTTCAGAATGTTGCGGACTGCTGGATGAATAATACGTCTTTAAACGGGGTATTTGCACTTCCAGAAATTGCCCAAGTCGGAGATGTTGTCATCAATGAAATATTATTTGACCCCTACACAGGAGGCTATGATTGGATTGAGGTTTATAATAATTCAGACAAGTTGTTGGATCTTCAAAACTGGAGTTTAGGAAATTATGACAACGACACGATTTCAAACCAAAAATTTGTAAGTGACCATTTTTATCTTCCAGCAAAAGGCTATGCTGTTTTGGGCAAGGATTCGACGTTTGTTAAACAGAATTATCCTTCGGCAATAGCTGGAAATTTTGTGTATTGTGAAACACCAAGCTTCAATGTAGATTCAAGCACTGTGTATTTGATTTTCAATAACCAAGTTATGGACAACGTGTCCTATTCAGTCGATTGGCATTTTCAACTTTTGGACGTCACCGATGGTGTTTCTTTAGAACGAATAGATCCTTCAGGCAGTTCGAATAGCTCATCAAATTGGCATTCGGCTGCAGAGGCAATTGGTTTTGCAACGCCGGGCGGCAAAAATTCTCAATACAGACCTACAGTTTCATCGGGCGATTTTAGTTTTACATCAAACACTGTTTCTCCCGATAATGATGGATTTGAGGACGTGCTACAAATTAATTACGAAATGGCTGAAACAGGGCTTTTGGCAACTTTGACAATCTATGATGACAGAGGCAGAATCATTAGGTCATTGTTTAAAAATGAATTACTTGGAAGCAACGGCGTATTCAATTGGGACGGTGTAACAGACAGCGGTGTGAAAGCAAGTATTGGAACCTATGTTGCAGTATTCGAAGCGTTTAAAGTAGAAGGAGCATCTATGTTTGCTAAAACTAAAGCATTTGTTGTCGCAGGTAAGCTTTAAAAGTTATTACTTTGTAGTTGATTTTGATAGTATAACATGAATTTTCTTCCTGGATCGAAAGGCTGGATTAAAAAATACTTTGACCTTGTGTCAAAGGGTAAAATAGACACATCATTTGATTTGCCTGAAAAAGTTGACCTAGAAGCTTTCATGCACGCTGCATTGGGAAAAACAGGAATTGTTTTCGGTTACCCATCATCACTTCTTTTTGCCAATGATATAGATGATTCAAGATGGACTTCAGAAGAAAAGCTGAAGTTACTTTTGTTTGAGGCTCACCTGTTTGTATATAAAATCCATAAAACGGAAGAGGAATTTACCCTCGAGCATTTTTCAGAACAACTGGTTGCTTTTTATGGCCAACACAATGCCTATTCAATCAGTAAATTGTTCACTTTTTTCTTAAAAGAGACCCAGGAAGAGAAATTAGAAGATATATTATCAAAACGTGTAGACATTCGTTTGAATTTGCTGGAAAGTAAGTTCTGGATCAATTATGTAAGCAATGTCTTCATTTACTTGGATGTAATTTTATTTCATCAATATTTATCTGAAAAGAAAAAGTCCACGATCTATCATTACGATGAATTAGCCATGAATGCGCTTACAGCTATTACGTTGGCTTCCTATTCCGATGGGTTGATAGAAGAAAAAGAACGTTCCATGTTCAAAGTTTTTCTTGCCTCTGCGAATTTATCTGACACGCATCGGTCACTTGCTGAAACGCGATTTGAAAATGGCGGAAGCTTTAAGGATTTCAATAGCCAAATAAAAAAGAGTAAGCTGGGAAAACGCTTTTTAGTTGATCTCTCTGCCTTCGTAATTTTCTCGAATCATGAGGCAGTAACAAAGGAAAAAGAATTCATAAAAGACTTGTGCGATTTTCTTGGGTTTGGGGAGAAAGAATTGAATGAATCGTTGGCCCTAACAGAGCAATTTATCATTAACAATCATGAGAAAATTCCATTTCTAGCGAATTCTTCTTCCATTGAAAAAGTCTATGGTAATTTGTCGAAAAGATGGGTAAAAATTTTAGGAAGAAACAAAGACAAACTAGCAACAGAGCTAAAGCAAAGCAAAGAATTGGTTTTTTTAATTAAGAAATCTGCAACTACTGATTTGACCAAAAAAGAAAAGGAAATGGTGAAAGAGCAGTTTAAGGACATTGTTAAATCTATGCCATCCCTTGCTATTTTCTTGTTGCCAGGCGGTGCGTTCTTATTGCCACTTGTCTTGAAAGTTATCCCAGATTTAGTGCCCTCCGCTTTCAGAGACAACGAGGTGGAAAAGATGAAATAATTATCTTTTGTTTTGTTCTCCGCAGACAGTGCTGATCCAAAGGATCATTTCTTGCAATGCATTTTCTGAAAACGTCTCCTCAATTTCACCGTACTCATCTACTGTGCAACGTTTACACGTCTGAAATAGGTGATTCAGCCCTTCCATGAGAATTATTTTTGATTGAGGTTTTGATGCTTCTGAAAAATTGTTTCTAAACCCTTCTTGACTTTGTTTTGCCGGCACTTGAATGTCTTCACTTCCGTTGATTACTAAAATTGGCGCCTCAATTTTTTTCAAATAGTCTTTCGTTTTGAATTGTATAAATTCACTTCCCCAGTCATTGTTGAGTAAAAGTTGAATGGCCAATTTAAAACTCAACAAAGTTGAACTTTCTTTGAATTCTGTTGGTGCGTTGTCGTATTCATTATTAAGAAAATCGTCCAGTTTTTTGGTTCGTTTGTTTCCCTTGTATTTTCTTAAAATAGCACAAGCTCCTTCATAAATTCCTTTATTCCAAAGTGCCAATTCTTCCGAGGCACCCGATTTTTTTGGAATCAAATATTGTTGCTGAATTAAGACATCTGCACCGCTAGTCCCAACGCTGGCAAGTTCAATTACGAATGCAATTTGCTTGTTTTTCTGAGCCGCCATTAACGCATGCATACCACCTTCTGAATGTCCTACTACTCCAATAGGGTGGTTTTTAAAGCGAGGATCAGAGAGAAGTGTAGTGACGCAACTATTTAAGTCATTTCCAAAATCGACCAAAGTTGCTTTCGAATAGCTGCCTGTGCTTTCGCCTATACCTCGGTCGTCGAAGCGCAAACAGCCAACACCATTCTTTGCCAAATAATCAGCAATGACCCAAAAAGGTTTGTGACCTAAAATCTCGCAATCTCTGTTTTGTGGACCAGAACCGGATGCTAAAACAACAATTGGATAATTATCATCGCTGTTTTTTGGAAGTGTCAATGTGCCCGCAAGAGTCACGTCACCATTGGCACAATTTATTTCCTGAATTGTATAGTCAAATGGGGATTGGGGTTCTTGAGGCCGAATTATTTCCTTCTTTGCTTGAATAGTTTTCGTGAAATTGGAACTCCATCGAATCCCACTTTGTTCAAATGTCCCACTGATTGAATCGCCTTGTGGGTAATGCTTTCCAACAAAATTTAAACGACCAGCCATCCAGTTGAAACGTAGCGTATCATTTTGAATGTAAATTGTATCCAGCGTTATTTTTCGTGGACTTTTTGTATCGGGTTCCCAGAATTTTGCACTTAATGCTTTTTGGTTTACTTCTATATTCAGGTCGAGTTGTTTACTCATCCCTAAAACTGTAAAACTTGTATGCCACACTCCTTCTATTTGCGCTGTTAGGATAGTCGGAACAACGATAAAAAGAAGTAAAAAGTTAAACTTCATAGGACTCAATTAATTCTTTGATCAACAAACAGTTTTGTTGATTGTTAAAGTGTTGATGAATGAATTTAGACCGCTTTGAAAATTCTTCTTCGGTTAAAACAGTGTTTTTTAGGCCAATAAAGTGCATTTTAAAATCTTTCGGATCATCAGCCAATACACAGAATTCAGCAACAGGTGTACCTTCAACCATTTCTTTATTTGCAAGTAGGTGTCCAGAACTATGGAGGCAAGCAAGGAGTTTTAGTTTAATTCCAGCGGAAACTGCGGTGTATAACACGTGAGTTTGCGCTTCTTGAATAAGTTGATTCAGTTGTTTTCCAGATGGATTGGAAACGAGTTGTACACCTTCTTTTTTACAGATGTGTATAAGTTGTTTCCCTGGGTTCTTCCCTGCAATAATCAATGGGAAGGACACATCTAGAACACTTTTTAAGGTATGAATGATCCAAATAGCAGCTTGGTTGTTCTCTGGAACGGAAAGGTTACCATGAAACAAGGCGTATCGCTTTACTTTTGTATAACTTCCTTCGATGTCTGGAACTGAGGCTGGCAGCACTTTAACGTGAGGGTGAAAATGAGCCATTTTAGCTGCATCTTCTTGTTTTATGGCAAGTAAATAAGTCGCCATTTTTAAAAAGGGCTGATATTTTCTCAGTTTTTGTTCTTCCAGCTGAAAAAATAACTGTTTTAAAAACCCTGATTGTTTCTTTAAACCACCATAATATTCATGCTCTATATTGTGCAATCGAACAAAAGTTAACCTTTTCTGAATTTTTTCATTTTCAAGATAATAGCAGGTGTGCAAGCCTTCGAATAAAATCGGATGATTATCTTCCAATAAACGAGTTAAGAGAAATCGATTTTTTCTCGATTGCACAATGAATGGACGACTGGAGAAAAGGTGAAAAATGAATCTTCGGCGTTTGTAATAATGAACTTTCCCATATTTTTCTAATTCCTTCTGTTTTCTGCGCCCGTATTCAAAAACATGGATGGTCAGCTCAAAGCCCAAGTCATGCAGTGCTTTAATTCTGTAGAACATATCGATTGCTCCCCCATAATCTGCGGGGAACGGCACGTCCAAACAAACAATATGTAATTTATTTTCTGCCAACTTTCGGGTAGATTAATTCTAGCACTTTTACTTCTTCTTCCCAACACTCGTGAGTGGCGGCTAAAATACAATTTTGCTTTAGGCGAGATAATTCTTCTGGATTATTTTGGAGAAATTGGATGGCTGTTATCAATTTATCTGTCGTCAATTCTGAAAGTACAATGCCAGCCTCGTATTTACGAATAAGCCCAGCTACTTCAGGCAGATCGGTGCAAATGACGGGTGTTGTAGCATGGAGGTAGTCGAACATTTTGTTGGGAAGTGAAAATCTGTAATTGAGATTACTGGGTTTATCCAGTGTCAATCCCACATCAGCCAATGCGGTATATTGCATCATTTCTGAATAAGGCTTTTTACCGATGAATTTCACCCGCTCCACTAATTGGTTGGTCTCAACATAATTCTTTAATTCAGGAACAACATCACCGTCACCAACAATCAACAATACTACATTTGGCAATGAACGCATCGCTTCAACGGCTTCTTCAGCTCCCCGATCAATATTAATTCCTGCGCCTTGAAGAATAACAACAAATTGTTTTTCAGCAATACCAAGTTCTGTTTTTCTTAGTGTTGCATTGCCATTCCATTTCGGCGACACATTGCGAACGACAAAAACCTCTTTTTTATATTTTTCACGGTACAATTTCGCAATGGAATCATTCACAGTATAAACTGTCTTGAGTTTAGGGAAAATCCATCCTTCAATTCCTTCCCAAATTTTCTTTATTCTTGGACGATTAATCAACTCAGGCACTTCGGTAAAATACTCGTGGGAATCATAAACCAATCTTGTGCCTGGTTTGAATTTGCTGGTAGTAAAGTTTGCTGCAAGTGTGTCCAGATCATTTGATACAAGCAGGTCACAACGCTTGAATAGCAAGAACAGAAATAGACGAATATTGAAGGCGGCATAAAATAGCGCCCCTTTTTCAAAAAGTAATTTTATCCGTTTTGTTTTATAAGAGCGTTCTGGTAATTGAAGGCTGTCTTTTTTTTGTCTTCCCACGAGCAAGACCTCATATCCTTGTTCCATTAAAAACAAGCAAACCTTATTTACACGATTATCAGTGTAAAGGTCATTGGTGACAGAAACGATGGCTCGAGGTATTTTACCCATTGCTCAAAGGTAGGAAATCAGTTGTTGCCAACGATGGTGTTCAGTCTTTCAAATGCATCCTTCAAATGTTTGACATCTGAAAAGATGATTCGTAACCGATCATTTTGTTCGCTCAGCTTGCAATTTTGGCCATTGCGTTGGATAAAATTCAATACAGCCGTGAACAATTCTGTTTCGTAGAATTTGGATTGTGGATTGGAAATAAAGTATCCAATCATTTTACCTGATTTTATCACAAGTCGCTCAAGCCCCATATCCTGTGCTAACCACCTTAGTTTGAAAGAAAGAACAAGTTCTTTAACTTGCTTTGGCAATGGTCCGAAGCGATCTACGAGCATTTCAGAGAATTTTTGAAGTGCTTCCTCGTCTTTCAAGTTGTCCATTTCTTGGTATAAACTCAAACGTTCTGCAACATTGTTGACGTAATCATCTGGAATACGAACTTCTAAATCTGTTTCAAGAACACAGTCTTTCACAAACTGCAATAGGTTGTCTGTTGTCCGCTCGTCAAAAAGCGTTTTGAATTCGTTTTCACGCAATTCATCAATGGCTTCATTCAAGATTTTCTGATACATCTCAAAACCAATTTCTGAAATGAATCCACTTTGTTCACCTCCAAGCATGTTTCCTGCACCGCGGATATCAAGATCTTTCATGGCAATATTAAATCCTGCACCTAAATCAGAGAACTGTACCAGCGCTTCAAGTCTTTTGCGGGAGTCAGAGGTCATAACGCTAAAAGGCGGTGCAACAAGGTAACAGAATCCTTTTTTATTGCTTCGACCCACTCTTCCGCGCAATTGATGCAAGTCACTTAAGCCGAAATTATGTGCGTCATTGATGATGATTGTATTGGCATTTGATATATCTATACCGGACTCAATGATAGTTGTAGCAAGCAACACATCGTATTCACCATTGATGAAATCCATCATGATTTTTTCAAGCTGCTGACCATCCATTTGTCCATGACCGATTCCAACACGAACACCAGGACATAGGCGACTTATCATGCCCGAAATTTCACGAATATTCGCTAGGCGATTGTGAACAAAAAACACTTGTCCTCCACGACTTACTTCATAAGCAATAGCGTCCCGTATTGTTTCTTCATTGAAGTGAATAATTTCCGTCAGAACGGGTTGTCTGTTTGGCGGCGGAGTATTGATAATGCTTAAGTCTCGAGCGCCCATCAAAGAAAATTGAAGTGTCCGTGGGATTGGTGTAGCGGTAAGTGTAAGCGTATCAACTGTTGCGCGAAGTGTTTTCAATTTATCTTTCACGGACACACCAAATTTTTGTTCTTCATCGATGATCATCAGACCAAGATCTTTGAATTTCACCCGACTTGATACGATGGCATGTGTTCCAATAAGAATGTCTACTTTACCGTCAGCAAGGTTTTTTAATGTTTCCGTAGTTTGTTTTGCAGACTTGAACCGATTGATATAATCCACGGTAACAGGAAAATCTTTCAATCGCTCTTTAAATGAGCGGTAATGCTGCATCGAAAGAATTGTTGTCGGAACCAATACTGCGACTTGTTTACCATCTACGGCAGCTTTGAAAGCAGCGCGAATGGCTACTTCTGTCTTTCCAAAACCTACGTCTCCACAGACCAATCGATCCATAGGGGTTGGAGATTCCATGTCTTCTTTTACTGCTTGTGTGGCCTTTAGCTGGTCTGGCGTATCTTCATACATAAAAGAGGCTTCCAGCTCATTTTGAAGGTATGTGTCTTCATTAAAAGCAAATCCCGGTTGACTCTTACGTTTCGCATAAAGTTGAATAAGGTCAAAAGCAAGTTCCTTTATCTTCTTTTTGGTCTTGTTTTTAAGATTGGTCCATGCTTGTGAACCAAGCTTATTCATCTTCGGCACTGAGCCGTCTTTTCCAGTGAATTTTGAAATTCTATGTAAAGAGTGAATGCCGACATACAAGACATCGCCGTCTTTGTAAACGAGTCGAATGGCCTCTTGTGGCTTTCCGTTTACATCAATTGTTTCAAGACCAGAGAATTGACCTACACCGTGATCAATATGCGTCACATAATCGCCTTTTTGAAGGTTGTAGATCTCTTTGAGCGTGAGTGCTTGCTTCGCTTGTCGAAATCCTTCTTTTAAACGAAAACGATGGTACCGTTCAAATAATTGATGGTCTGTATAACAAGTGAGTTTTAAAGATGGTGAAATAAATCCTTCGTGCAGGGCAATGGGCATTGGACTGAAATCCACGCCTCCTCCGATGTCTTCAAATATTTGATACAGGCGATCAATCTGCTTTGGCTGATTTGAAAAGATGAGGTTTGAATAGTTCTGTGCGGTTCTATTCACTAGGTCTTCACGCAGTAAATCAAAGTTTTTATTGAAACTTGGTTGCGGAAGAAAGTCAAATTGTATTGTTTTGTCTGCTTTAAAATGAAAGTCTGGACCCCATTCAATGATGCGCTGATGGACAATCTGTTCTTTCAAATCACTTGGATGAAAATACAATTCAGCCGGAATAGTATGTTTAACAGTTTCAGGTAGTTTGGAATAGATACCAACTGATTTCTCATATTCCTTATTAAGAATTGAAGAAAGTTGATCAAAAGAAGAAAGCCAAACGGTTACATTTTTACCTAAAAACTCAAAAAAGCTTCCATTGCCTTCAATGTTAAGTCTGCCCTGTACATTAGGAATGACGTTGAAGTGTTTGTGGTTGACAAGTGATAACTGCGTGCTCGCGTCAAAAGTCCTAATTGATTCCACATCATCCCCAAAGAATTCTATTCGAAAAGGGTGATCATTGGAATAGGAAAAAACATCTACGATACCTCCTCGAATGGAAAATTGACCAGGCTCATAAACAAAATCTACTCTGTCGAAGTGATATTCAAGCAGCAGTTCATTTATAAAGTCAATGGAATAGGTTTTCCCAACTTCAATGCGCAATGTATTTTCACTCAGTTTTTTTTGAGTTGGAACCTTTTCGAAGAGAGCTTGTGGGTAAGTGACCACCCATACATTTTTACCATTGTTGATTTTTTCAAGAACTTCAGCCCTTGAAACAACATTTGAATTGTCTGTTTCTTCAAGTTGATATGGAACCCTGTAAGATGCCGGATAAAACAGCACACGCTTGTCTTCTGGAAAAAGTCCCTCCAGATCATTCAGGAAGTAAGCAGCTTCTTCTTTGTCGTTTAAAATAAAAAGATGATGTCCTGGTGTCTGCTCTGCCAATGCCGAAGCGCAAAGTCCGCGTGATGAACCAACCAATCCTTTCCAATGAATGTGTGTTCCATCGTATTGCAATTGATCAGCTGTGGCATCAATTTCAGGAAGTTTAGAGAAAAGGTTTTTAAGTGCTTTAAGTTCCATCGTTTATTTTAGGAGACTCATCGCTTTTTCAACCATCTTTTTCGACCCAACAAAGAATGGTACGCGTTGGTGGAGGCGAGATGGTTCAATTTCTAGAATGCGATTTCTTCCTGTTGTAGCCAAGCCTCCAGCTTGTTCGGCGATAAAAGCCAAAGGATTGCATTCATATAATAAACGCAATTTACCTTCTGGAGAAGTAGTTGTGTCCGGATAGATGTAAATCCCTCCTTTGATCATATTTCTATGAAAATCTGCAACCAACGAACCGATGTATCGTCCTGAATAAGGTGCCCCTTTGTCATTGTCAAAGCTTTGGCAATATTGTGTGTATTCTTTAATTCCCGGGTTACAAATATCGATGTTCCCCTCGTTCATGGCATAAATACGTCCTGTTTCCGGCATTTTCATGTTTGGGTGTGACAAACAAAACTCACCTATTGAAGGATCCAATGTAAAGCCATTCACACCATTTCCTGTTGTGTAAACAAGCATAGTAGAAGATCCGTATAACACATATCCGGCAGCTATTTGTTCGCTTCCCTTCTGCAACATGTCTTCAAGAGTTGCAAGACTGCCAACTTCAGAAACGCGACGATAGATGGAGAAGATTGTTCCGATTGAAACGTTCACGTCGATATTGGATGAACCATCTAAAGGATCAAATAACACAACATAATTTCCTTTTTTCGCTGATTCAGAATTGAAGGCAACAAAATCATCGTTTTCTTCTGAGGCAATTCCACAGATTTCGCCACCATTTTCAAATGCCTTTATGAATTGTTCATCGGCTACCACATCCAACTTTTGTTGTTCTTCGCCTTGTACATTTACTTCGCCTTGTGCGCCAAGAATATGATCAACCAATCCGGCCATTCGTACATCGCGACTCACAATTTTAGAGGCGATTGCGATGTCATTCAAAATGCGTGTAAGTTCACCCGTTGCAAAGGGAAAATCTGCCTGGCGTTCCAGTATGAAATCATTAAGTGTGGTAACTTTTGACATGTTGCGAAATTTGTGGCAAATATCGTAAATCTCTTCGGATTCCATTGCTCAGAAAGCGAAGAGAAAAATAAAGACTTACAAAAAAGGAAAAATTAACAGGAGATAGCGCAAGAATTTCCCTAAAACAATTAAAACTAGAACCCTCCAAAACGGAACTTTAAAAAACCCTAAGGCAATTGTCATTGGGTCTCCTATGATTGGTACCCACGAAAGAAACGCCAACCAATAGCCGTATTTCTGAATTCTCTTTTCAAAAGTCATTAGTTTTTCTTCTGAGATTCCAAAACGTTTGAACCATAGTGGGTTGCCAAGGTGTCCTAGCCAGTAATTGGTAAGTCCGCCCAAAGAATTTCCAACTGTTGCGATTGCCAAACATATCCAGGGATCGAAGTTCTGAACTAACAAGGCGATTAATACAAATTCGGAATTCATAGGTAAGATCGTCGCTGATAGAAACCCAGCGAGAAATAAACCGATATATCCCAGTGAAATAAAGTCCATAAAAAAAGGCCTCCAATTTGGAGGCCCTTCAAAGGTATGAATTCAGTTAGAATTACTTCTTGACGAATTTACGCGTAACAGTAGATTCTTCTGTAGAAATAGTCACATAGTAAACACCATTTGAATATGAACTAGCATCAAAATTCAATGTTTGTTCACCAGCGTTTACTGCATTATTTTGAACTTCTGAAATTAATTTTCCAGTAACATCAGTAATAACAACTGTAACATCTGAAGTGTTTTTCAATGTATATGTTACTGTAGTAGCACCTGTTGTTGGGTTAGGATAAACACTTGTAATAGCAGCATTACTTGTGTTTTCTTCAACACCGATAACTGGATCAAAGTTCAAACGAACATAAGGAACATTTGTTTGGTAGAAAAGGGTGCTTGCGATAATGTCATTCCCATCAAGATAAAAAGATGTTTGTGGAGCCGTAGTACCCGCGTTAGAGACAACCAATGCAGGGTCATAAGATCCAACCATTGCAAGGTATGCTTCACCTGCAACCAAATCTACAGGTGATAGAAGTGGCAAGACAAGATTTGTACTAAGGTTAGCATTCGAAACAACTAATGGAGCTGATTCTCCAGCATAAATAAATTCTCCAGTTGCAGGATCAATTCCATATAATCTAGCATAAATTTCTGTTCCAACTGGTGTTCCACCATTACCACCTGTTAAACGAACGTTAATCGCTTTAACGGTTTGATTTTGGAAGATTTCAAACAAGTTTCCTGTTTCAAATGATGTTACACCATCTCCATAAGTTGTTCCTGAAACGACATTATTATCACGCGCATAGATGAAGTTTGTCGTGCTGAAAGAAACATTGGCAATTGCATTATTTGTAGGCACGTCATCATCCTCGGTAGAAGTGATTGTTTGAGTAACTGCATATGTTGCAGTTGCCGCGCTTGAAGGAGTAAAAGCTGTTGTCAAAGCAAGACTGTCTGTAGAAAGTGGCGCAATATTAGAAGCGTTACTTGTACCTGCTGAAGTTCCATTTACACTTACATTCAATTGAACGTTGTTCACAGTTTGAATACCATTATTCAAGATATTGGCAGAAAAATCAATTGGTGCAACTTGAAGAAGTGGAATTTGATAATAAGTTAAACCATTTGTGCCCCATGCAGTCGAAGTTACTTCTACGTCGTAATCTGGGTTTGTTATTATAGCAACGTCATCAATGAACCATCCAAAAGTAGTCCAAGCTGCAGGCGATGTTTCAGCGGGGAATCTTGATGTCCATGTGAATCGGATCCAAACAGAACTTGCATTGCCCGCGATAAATGTTGCGAGATTCACTGCAACTAAATCTGGGTTAGCATAAATGGCACTGTTATTATTCCCTACGAATGTTTCACGGTCATTGTTCGTGTAAACTGGAACGAAGTTAGTTCCGTCGGTACTGATCTGTACTTGTTGATCATCGTTGAAAAGTGCACCGTATTGAAGGAATGAAAGCGTTACTTGATCAGTATTACCTAGTGTTTGAACATCAATAGGAGCCGCAGTTGTAAGGTTATAAGTTACATTCGTTAACTGGCTGTTATTGTTGTAATTACCATTTTTTAATTCCGCATAATTACCATCTGATGCTGAGTTAACACCCGTAGTGAAGTACCATGATTGTTCAGTTGTACCGATGTCCCAACCAAATTGAGCTGGATCTGTTTGTCCTGCATTGTCTACAGTCCAGTTTGCTGCAGTAGTAAAATCGTCAGACCAAATGATAGTTCCTAAGTCTTTAGGAGCAGCTGTTTCGCCTGGTTTTTGTTCAGCAGTTAAAATTTTAGAAACAGAGGACATTTTCGGAGCATATTGCCCATAGGCAACATTTGCCGCAAGTCCTGCAAAAATGATTTTGAAGTATAACTTTTTCATTGCATGTTAATTAGAAACGTCGCAAATATATATCATTTCTATACAGATTCTACAAACTCAAAAATAATTGTCGTTTAGCGATCTTTTAAAAAGGGTAAACTTTTTCGAGTTTCATGAAGAATACTGCTTGAGAGAGTTTCAATTAATCGGTATTCCTTACTAGCAACTGCAGATATGGCTGAACCCAACGGATCGGACACAATAGAATCTCCACTGTAGTCTAATCCTTTGCCGTCGGTTCCTATCCGATTGACGCCGGCAACGTAAGATTGGTTTTCTATCGCGCGTGCCTTTAACAATGTGGTCCAATGAACTGCTCTTTTTTC
Source organism: uncultured Flavobacteriia bacterium (assembly GCA_903887095.1). Taxonomy (GTDB): domain Bacteria; phylum Bacteroidota; class Bacteroidia; order Flavobacteriales_D; family Crocinitomicaceae; genus M0103. The sequence goes on along the minus strand of CAISOQ010000388.1, from coordinate 1,952 downwards.
CGGCCAGTTTGCGACATATAAAATAAGATCGTAGGCAACATCGCCAGCTTCATTAATACTGTTTCGAATTATCTCCGGAAATCGAAGGTCATAGCAAATTTGAAGTTGAATGTTCCAGCCCCTGAAGGATACTATTGTTTCTTTTGCTCCATTCGTAAAAACCTTGTCTTCACCGGCTAAACCAAATGATTTTCTTTTGTCGTAAGAATGCACTTTTCCATCGGGGTCCACAAAAACACCCCTATTTCTATAATACTTTCCTTCTTTTATGATCAATGAAGTGTAGATAGCACAATTTTTTTCACTTGCATTTCTTCTTAAAAAATCTAATCCCATCGAATTCTCCATTTTTTCCGCCAAAGATTCAGCGTTCATTGAAAAGGAGGTATGGAACATTTCAGGCAACAAAATAATGTCAACGGGTTCAGAAATGAGCGAGATTTGTTCTTCAAAGTGTCTTAGATTGGCAAGTTTGTCTTCCCACTTTTGGTCCGTTTGTAGAAGTGCTATTTTTAAATCTTGCATAATCTTTCTGTTGCATTTTTTAACGTTTCTTCATCTTTGGCAAAACAGAAACGGATTAATTTCTGGTCGCGGCCATCGTCATTGAAAACAGAAAGTGGGATAGCGGCTACACCAAATTCGGTAACTAATCGTTTACAAAAATCAATATCATTTTCATCAGAAATGGATTGGTAAGACGCTACCTGGAAATAAGAACCCTCTGATGGCAGAAGTTCAAACCTACTGTCTTTCATAAGATTTTTAAAGAAATCCCTTTTTCCCATATAAAACGCACCTAATTGTTTCACGTCAATCATTGGGAGGTAATCAGCTAATACATGTTGAGCAACACTGTTCACGCAGAATACAAGAAATTGGTGCACCTTCTTGATTTCATTCATTAGTTCTTCAGGTGCGACCAAATAACCGATTTTCCAGCCAGTGATGTGAAAAGTTTTTCCAAAGGATGATACGATAACGCTTCGCTCCAAAAGAGCAGGACGGGTGTTGATGGATATATGTTTTTTCTCAAATGAAATGTATTCATAAACCTCATCAGACAGCAACAAAAGTCGCGGATGGGAAAGCATTAGGCTTTCTAATTCTAGAATATCTTTTTCATCCAATACTTTACCTGTTGGATTGTGCGGATTATTAACGATTATCATTCTCGTTTTTTCGCTTATGCTACTTTTTATTCGTTCCCAGTCAGGTGTAAAATCTGCTTGCAATGGAATGCGAATGGGTATTGCACCAGTGAGCACAACGGGCGGTTCATAGCAATCGTAACTCGGGTCCAAGATTATGACTTCCTCCCCTGCCTTCACGAGTGCTTGGATTACTGCAAAAATTGCTTGAGTAGCGCCTGCAGTAACGAGTAATTCTGTCCCAGGAGAAACAGATCGGCCATAGTTTGAATAGGTCAAAGCGCTAATTTCCGCCAAAAGAGCAGGGTGCCCGGGCATTGGGGCATATTGATGAATCGCATCATTGGCGCGACGAGCAAGAAGTTCTGTCAGTCGTTCATCAACCGGAAAATTGGGAAATCCTTGAGAAAGATTGATGGCATGATGATCTGCAGCCATTTTTGACATGACTGTAAAAATGGTTGTACCGACCTTTGGTAATTTGCTGTTTGAATTGTTCATTGTTACGAAAGTAATAAAGAAAGCGTTTTCTGAAGGATGCTTTTGATGGTGAAACAAGAAAAAGCTAATATTGTAAAATCATTTACACAGTTTTCAGCATGATGAAATTTCTTCTTACAATTTGTGTTTTCTCTTTCGTATTAATGTCTTGTAGCAGTAAAGACAATAAATTTTGTCATTGCCTAGATTTGGGAAAAAAATTAAACAATCTTTCTACCCAAGCCTTGCAAAGAGGCGTTGACGAGAAAACGGCTGCTGAAATTAAAAAATTGGCCTTACAGCAGAAGCAAGAATGCAAAG
>CAISOQ010000387.1 GCA_903887095.1 uncultured Flavobacteriia bacterium | reverse complement strand
CGTCTAATTTATACGTGTCAATTTGCCAATTTTCTATTGTATTACCTGCCAAGAATTCTTTGAAATGCATCTTACGCTTTCCTTCCGGCTGCAATTCGGTAATTAATAAGAGTTTGTCCTGACAAGGGAATAACAAGCCCTCTTTCGAAGCCGAGATGATTGATTTAGCTAATACTGGTAAATTGGTTTCTTCGCTTTTAAATAGTTTGAATGTTTTCTTTTCATTCAAATGGTTCACTAATGTGCACCAAGCGGCAGGATAGGGAGAAAGTCCTCGTATAAAATTGTGAACAGTTGCCGCGGGTTGTTCAAAGTTAATTTTACAATCTTGTTTAAAGATTTTTGGTGCGTTTTTTAGCTCACCCTCAGCAAGCTTAAGTTGATCTATTGGTTCAGCTGTTCCTTTTGAAATTTTTTCGACTGTTGAAAAAGTCACTTCAGCTCCCAATTGCATAAGTCGATCATGTAATTCACCAACTGTTTCATTCGCACCAATGGATAATTTGGACCTTTCAATTACCATTCCCGTGTCGATTTCCTTTTCTATAAAAAAGGTGGTGACACCTGTTTCCTTTTCACCATTTATAATTGCCCAATTTATAGGTGCTGCACCACGGTATTGAGGAAGGAGCGAGGCATGAAGATTGATTGTGCCTTTTGAGGGCATTGACCAAACACTTTCTGGAAGCATTCGAAACGCAACGACAACAAATAAATCTGCATTGAGGGATTTTAATTCGAATTGAAATTGTTCATCCTTGAGATTCGTAGGCTGAAGAATAGTAAGTGATTTTGAAACTGCGTATTTTTTTACAGCACTTTCTTGAATTTGTTGACCTCGTCCTGCTGGTTTATCAGGTGCCGTAATTACTCCAACGATTGAAAAGTTTTCATTCACTAGTTTGTCTAAAATGCACACTGCAAATTCAGGTGTACCCATGAAAACTATTTTAAATTCAGAATTTTCCATTAAACTTTTTTGTTTTGCCAATCAAACGTTCGAAGGTACACTATTGAAAGGATGCCCATAGTACCGAAATAGATGTACTCAACTGTCCACACCCAAAAAATATCGAATTTGAAAATCTTTATGAATAAATAAGAAAACAAGGTGTAGACTAAAACATTTATTACCTCAATCAAAAAGGATGCTCTTGTATTTCCGCTGCCATTGATTGTTTGAAAATAAACACTTACAAAACCATACATAAAAATTGAACCTGCAATATATCGGAGTATTTCAGAACTTTTTTCAAAATATGTAGTTTCTGGATTGATAAATGCGATAAGTTTTTCGGGATATAGAATGGCGCCGTGAAAAAAAATGAAAAGGAAAAGTACTGTAAGCAATTGAATCCGACGTTGAATTGTTTTAAGAGCATGAAGATCTCCTCTACCAAGGTATTGTGAAATATAGGTCTTTGTTGTGCCAGCAAATCCCCAGATAGGAACAAAAACCAGAAAATAGATTGAACGAATATTTTGAGATACTGTTAATTCAAACTTGCCCATCTG
>CAISOQ010000386.1 GCA_903887095.1 uncultured Flavobacteriia bacterium | reverse complement strand
CAGCGAAGGAAATGAGGTCGATCAATTTTTGAAAGTGAAATGCATCAGTTTATATAAAAGTAAGCCTAGATTCATGAGCTAATTGAGCATTTCGACTAAATTTACAAGGTAATTTTTTGCTATGCTTGATAAATCACACAAACACCTTTCATGTTCAAATTGTGAATCACGCAAATTGTCACTTTTTGGAGACTTCTGCGAGAAGGATATTCATGAACTTGATGATGATAAAAGCTGTGCGTATTACAAAAAAAATCAGCCTATTTTTATTGAAGGTAGCAATCCTCGTGGCGTTTATTGCTTAAACCAAGGAAAAGTCAAAGTTTTTACGCGTGGAGATGAAGGTAAAGAACAAATTATACACATCGCTAAAGCAGGTGAAATAATTGGATTCAGGGCTATGTTCAGCGGAGAACCTTATAAAGTTTCGGCTTCAACACTTGAAGAGTGTAATATTTGCTTCATCGGAAAAGAAGATTTTCTCACTATGATTGACAGTAATCCTTCGCTCAGAAATGGGATCATGCGTGAATTATCGAAAGAATTAGGAGATAGGGCAATCTTTATTACCAATCTCGCGCAAAAAACGGTGCGTGAGCGACTCGCATTTGCTTTACTGATACTCGGAGAGATATATGGAAATGAACCAATCAATCTTACACGAGAGGACATGGCAAATTTTATAGGAACAGCGACTGAAACACTCATTCGACTTTTAAAGGAATTCAAGGAGGAAGGGTTGATTGCTATTCACACGAGAAAATTGGATATTATAGATAAGGAAAGCTTAATTCTAATAGCAGGAAAATAAAAATTAGTAATCAGTGGCTTTTTCTTAACCTCTATAAATATAAATTATACTTCAATAAACAACTAATCTTAATCTCGTATTCCATAGTTCGTTTTTAAATTCTATAAAATAAACACCTGATACTAAATTAGGTAAATGAAAGTAATCAATTATTGATGGGTTTTCTTTCAAACAAATAAGTTGCCCCTGCTGATTAATGATCGATATGGTGCAGGGTGGTATTGCATTCCTAAAATTTATTTTTGAAAAGCTCTCTGCGGGATTTGGAAAGATTTCTGTTTTGGATGTTGTTTGTTCTGTTAATTCAAGCGCACTTTCATGCAGTCTGATAAGTCCTTTTGAGTAGGTCCCAATCCATATATTACCAGTAGAGTCTTTTTCTAGGGAAAGAATGTGGTTTTCAGGCAGGGAGGAGTTGTCTGTTGTATAATTTCGCCATTCGTTCGTTTTTGTTCGAATAGCTAATCCGTTCAGATGAGTACCAATATAAAAGTTTTGATCGAGGTCAAGCTTCATTGTCGTCAAGCTATTTGAAGGGATACCTGAATTTGAAACATTAAAAACCATCCAAACTTGATTGCCGACGTCTGTGAACAATCCTTGAGCGGTAGAGGCATACCAAGGATTTCCAAGTTTATCAACCTGTACCGTAATACTCGAGTTATCCGGTACGCTATTGTCGAGTAAAGTGTAATTGGTAAGTAAATTGTTCTGCACGTATAGAAGACCACCATTGATTGTACCAATGTGCATCATATGATTTCTCCCTTCAGCAATACTTGTAATATTATTCGATAAAATACCCGAATTTGCAATTGTCCAAGTTTGCCAATTGGTTCCATCAAATTTTGTTAATCCCTCAACGGTTCCAACCCATTTATTATTCAATGAATCTACTTTAATGGAACGAACAAAATTGGTTGGAATACCAGAATTCAACGTATTAAATTGTGTCCAGTTTGTTCCGTCAAAATTGAAAAGACCTCCAAGAGTTGTTCCTACCCATATCGTATTTCCAGCATCTACTTCAATTGCACGAATACTATTATCTGTTAATCCTGAATTACTCGTATTGTAAATCGTCCAATTTTCGCCATCCAATTTTGCTAGCCCCCAATCTGTTCCAATCCATAAATTGTTTTGCCGGTCCACTTTTAAACATTGAATCGAGTTGTTCGGTAGAAATGAATTTGATTCATCGAAAGTGGCCCATTCAGAAGTTATTTGAGCGAAAAAAAAACTTCCGCTGCAGGAAAACAGCGGAAGTAGTAAATATTTTTGAAAGAAATTCATTTTATTCTACAACCACCCTTGTTGTGTAGTTCTTTCCTTCGAAGAATACATTAAATAAGTAAACTCCTTTTGAAATTGATTTTTTATCGACTTTGAATGAATTCAATCCTTCCGAATGATTAAAGGATTCAGTATAAACTTTTTGTCCAAGAAGGTTTAGAAGTTCAACCTGCACCGTTCCGGTATAATCCGTGGTAAATTGCACTGAAAATTGACCATTATTGGGATTTGGAGCCACCTTTAAAGAACGTTGGAAGGAAATATTCTCTCCAATGCCAGCACAACTTTGAACAACTGCTTGAACAGGCACCATTTCACTTGTGCAAGTGCTGTTGGTTGTCAGAATTTCCCAATCGTAGAAGTAGTAGTAATAGGAAGCCCCCGCAGAAGCTCCGGTTATACTTAGAATTCCCGGTAGATCATAGGGATAAGTAGCACTGTTGTTATTTCTGTATAAACCAGTTGTACCAATATTTTTACCAACTAATCTTAAATTCGAATCAATAGGTACTGAGAAATTTAAGTCTACCCGACTTTGTCCAGCGGGAACAGCAACGGTCGTAGTTGCTAAAACACTCGCGTTTTTATCCTGCAGTTGAACAGTAATATTGCCTGCCGATTGTGAATAAATCAATGCTGATTTCAAAGTGAAAGGCACAATACTATTGAATATTTCATATTGATCAGAAGTGACATATCCTCCGCCACCAATACCGTTTGAATAGGGCTCGGTGTTCAATGAATCATTGTATGAATCTTGATTTTGAACGTAATAAGTCGTTGTTGCAGTTAAATTAGGTGTTGTGAAATTGTTTCCTGTTCCAACAAGAATGCCTTGATCATCGAACCAAGAAACAGTTCCCGTTGCAGTTGCGGATAAATCCATACTTCCAGAAATACAAACAGTATCGCCAATCGCAGCAGGTGCAGTTGGAGCAACAGTATTTACCATAAATGGTTCAGAACTATTCGTGCCACAATGATTTGTTACAGCACAAGTGTATGATCCGGGTTGGTCAACCGTGATTGATTGTGTTGTTTCACCTGTTGACCAAGTAAAACTTGTTCCAGCCGTGGCAGTTAAAGTAATTGCTTCTCCAGAGCAAAGATTGTGCGAGTTGTTGGAAGAAATTGTTGGAAGTGCACCCGATCCTGCAGGACTTTGCTGTGTTAATGTGACTGGAACTGCAGTGAAATTATTGGTTTCATCTTCCTCTAAGAAAATATTGTTTTTATCAGCTTCCAAAACGATATAATAATCGCCATTGCACGTGTTTGGAGGGATGTTTATCCACATTCCATCCAAATGTTTACCATAAACATCCAACCATCCTGAAGAAATACCTTGCTCAACCATGGAACAATTGTAGTTCCCACCTCCAAGATTCCAATTAGGAAAATCACTATTATGCAGAGTATTTCCCTCCAAATATACTGTGCTATTATCTCTGCAATCACCGTCATAAGTGCTTCCAGGACTTCCACAAGGGCCAAAGTCCATTAAACAAAAACCAATCTTTGCGCCTGATCCAACAATTGGCCAGTTTAAAGGGTTTGGATCGGCAGTCTGAACACGTAAAGTCATAACCGCCCAATCATCCACATGGTTGTGTCCATGAGAAGGGTGGTATGTAACACTACCAGCATATCGATCAGTATAACTCATCGCATTGCCAGATTTGTGGTAAATCCTTTGAGTTATAAGTTGTTTTGGGTTAAGATAGCCATTAGGACAAGTAAAAGAACCAGTAGAAGCTACATTAAAAACGGTGTCATTGCCGCATAGAAATGTTCGCTTTCCATTATCGTCTTGGCCCCTTACAGTGAACGAGCCATGCCCAATATTTGGAGTTGTTCCGGTAACGCGCAATCGACCATCATCTGGACCTTGACCATTGTAATTGGTACCTGCCCCAGTTTGAGGATATTCTGTAAAACCACCATTGCTAATTCCTTTCCATGAAGCAGTGATGTCAGGTAAGAGTAGACAATCAGATGATCCGTCTTCGCAGACGCATGAGGTAGCGTTTGTGGTTGTGCATTGCGAATAAACTTGAAGAGAAGCAAGTGAAATAAGCAATAGTAAGTAGTTCTTAATCATTCTAGTTAGTTTAGCATTGATTTATAAAAATAATAAATTTCTGAGAACATGACAAAAGTTCTTTTTTCTGACGTTTGTGTCTGTTAAATTTGTACCTAAAATGGGTTAGCTAATGTTTTCTAAAGGTTCAAAACTCTATAGTATTTCTAAAATGAAATGTCCTCAATGTCAAGAAGGGGCATTCTTTGTATCGCATCCGTATGATTTATCGAAAATGGGTGATATCCAAGAAAATTGTGAATGCTGTGGGTTGAAATATTCCAAAGAACCTGGTTTTTATTATGGTGCCATGTATGTTGCCTATGCAATAGGGGTAGCACTTTTTGTTACGCTGTGGACCTCGTTCAATCTTTTTATTACAAATGTTTCTGTTGGTTTTCAGATCTTTGTCATCATCACTTCCACGGTTTTACTTTCCCCCTACATCTATGCACTTTCCAAAATAATTTGGGCGAACATGTTTATCACATACGATAAAAACGCCATCAACAAATTTAAAAGCCAAAAAAACGGTTAGTTCTCAGGTATATTTGAGTAACCTGTCCCGTTTTAGCCCTTAATTTGTTTAACTTTGGAAATCTTTTTTTTAGAATATGTCTGAAATTGTAGTTATCACAGGTCTACCACGATCTGGTACATCATTGATGATGCAAATCATCGATAAAACGCAAATTCCCGTGTTGTCTGATGGAAAACGTGAAAGCGATATAAGCAACCCTGAAGGTTATTATGAATTGGAAGCAGTGAAGGGAATTGTCAAAGACACTAGTTTTTTGAATGAAGCAAAAGGTAAAGCAGTTAAAATTGTAGCTCCGCTTCCTATTTATCTTGATACGCAGCATAAATACAAAGTTGTTTTTATGCGCAGAGACATGGATGAAATTCTTCGGTCGCAAGAGAAAATGCTTTCAAAAGATCAGCAAAGTGAGCGTGAGAAATTTAGAACGATTTATGAATTCCATCTAAAAAAGACCTACAACTTCTTTTTATTAAACAAAATTCCTTTCCTTGATGTAAATTACAATCAGCTGATGCAAGATTCTGAAAATGAGTTGAAAAAACTTTTTATTTTCTTAGGAGTTGAGCAGCCGGAGGAGGTGAATTCGATTGTCAAGCCTAATCTTTACAGAAACCGAAATGAAAAATAAAGAAACAAAAAAGATCATTTTTCAAGGGAAACCTTATAACGTTCCGCCAGGAGGTTCTTTAGGTTTGTTAGCCTTAGGCAATATTGGTGTGAGGGCATGGAAAGAGGCGAGAGACAATTATTTGGAGAAAAATCCTATTGCGAAAGATGAAAAAAAATAAAGTGCTTTTGGTAGGCTGGGATTCTGCCGACTGGAAAGTTATAGATAAATTGATGGCTGAAGGCAAAATGCCCGCTATAAAGAGTTTGATCGATCAAGGTGTAAGAGGAAAAATTGCAACCATGGATACGCCACTTTCTCCAATGCTATGGACTTCAATGGCAACTGGAGTGAGGCCTTTTAAGCATGGCGTGCTCGGATTTATAGAGCCTGATGGAAATGGCGGTGTTCGACCTGTTTCTTCGCATTACAGAAAAGTCAAGGCTATTTGGAACATGTTGACAATGGAAGGATACAAATCCAATATTGTTGGTTGGTGGCCAAGTAACCCCGTTGAGACAATCAATGGCTGTATGGTTTCCAATCTTTTTCAGCAAGAAAAAAAGGGTTCTGAATTGTTGGATGTTAACGAATGGCCCGTTGCAGAGGCTTCTGTCTATCCAGAAAGTTTGATAGATCAGATAAAGGATTTACGCGTTCATCCTCTGGAAATAAGTTTGAATTTAATTTCATCTTTTGTTCCGGATGTTCTCAAATTGGGTCGACAGGAAGACAATAATTTGATGGTCATTTCAAAGTATTTGGCGCATGCGGTAACTGTTCATGCCACAGCAACTGAATTGATGGAAACACAAGAATGGGATTTTACAGCGGTCTACCACGATGCCTTGGATCACTTTAGTCACGGTTATATGCGTTTCTATCCGCCTCTTCGCGATCATATAGACAAGGAAGATTTTGAGCTCTATAAAAATGTTGTTGCAGGAGCATATATGTTTCACGACATGATGTTGGAAAGGCTGCTGGGAATGATTGATGAAAACACAACTGTTGTTCTTGTATCCGATCACGGTTTCCATTCTGATCACCTTCGACCGGTAAGTATACCGCAAGTGCCTTCAGGGCCAGCGGTAGAACATGCACCATATGGTATTTTTGTTGCAAAAGGTCCCGGAATCAAGAAAGGGGAGCAGATTTTTGGCGCCAGTGTATTAGACGTTACACCAACTCTTTTGTCTATTATGGATTTGCCGATAGGGAAAGACATGGATGGAAAACCGTTGGTTGATATTTTTGAGAATCCAAAAGAACTGAAATACATTGACAGTTGGGAGAATAGCGAAAAATTCGGTGGTGAGTTAGTACCGACATCCAACAGTGAAACTTCAAATAATGAAGCAGCTTTACAACAGCTAGTTGATTTGGGTTACATTGATGATGTAACTATTGAAGGAGAAGGTAAGTACGATCAAATAAAAGGGCTTGTCAAGGAAAATAATTTTTACTTGGCAAAGTCATATGCCAGCGCTGGTTTCAATGAAGAAGCACTTGAAATATTGTTAGAAATTGAGGATAAATCAAATCCTGATTACCGCATTCTATCGGATATTGTCAATAGTTCAATTCGTACCAATCGTTTTGCTTTGGCTGATGAATACATCAAATTTATCCGACATTCAAAAGTTTTTGCGGACAATTATATTGATGTAATGGATGCGAAAGTTCAAATTGGACTAAACAATCCCACAGTGGGAATTACCTTATTAAACAAAGCGGTGGCATCAAGTCCTGAATCTTTTGAGTTATTGCTTGATCTCGGAAAAGTGTACAATGCCATTCAGCAAAAAAGCAAGGCAATTGATTGTTTCGACAAAGTATTGAAAATCGATCCAGAAAATGCTTATGCGTATTATGGTAAAGGGTTGGCTTTTCTTCGTGCTGAAGAATACGAAAGTGCCGTAGAAGAATTCTTGAATGCCATTGATCGCTTGTATCATTTTCCGGTAGCACATTTGCATTTGGGTGAAACATTGGCTCTTATGAAAGAATACGATGCTGCAATTGGAACACTTGAATTGGTTCGAACAATGATGCCAAAAGTGCCTAAAATTTACCGTTGGCTGTTGGATTTATATGAAGTCACTGAAAATGATTCAAAGATTGAAGAGTACAAAGTTATTGTTTCTAGAATGCAAATTGGTACGAAAACAATCATAAGCGGTTTGCCAGGGGAAAATCTTCTCAATGCGCTAGATTTTCTCGAATCGAAAGGAGTGAATATTGGCGAGTCAAAAAGTTTATTCGAAACACAGCAAATCAACGTGATGAATAAGGACTGGTTGGTTGAACTGTCAGGAGATATTATTTACGTGCCGATGCAATATTTTGGAGGTTTGAATGCACTTCATTCCTATCGTTTCATCTATATCCAAGACGATGTTGAAGATGCCTCTGCTTTTTTGAATAAAAAACTAAAAATAAGGAAAAATACATACAATTCAGAGCTACTTAAAGACTTTAATCGTATGCAGGATTCAACAAAAACGTGGTTCAGTCAACAACCGAATTTAGATATTTATTACGTGAGTGATGTCGAGAAATTATCAGACTTCATTTAAAGAACGTCACGTTTAGTTGATTTTTCAAAAATAATTCGTAAAATTGCAACAGTTAACTTTAAATGATTTCATATGAAAAAAAATCTACAATCTAGATTGACACGTTACACGGCGGCTGCTACTGCAGTAGTTGGTGCTGTAACAGGAGCGAGTGCTCAAATTGTTTACACGGATGTAAACCCAGACGAAACGCACGATGCTGTAAATGGTGGTGGAGTTGGTCCTGAATTCGGTTTCTTGGATTTAAACAACGACCAAGTATTGGATTTTTATGTATACTCTATCGATACTACTATTGGAGCAAATACAATTAAAACAACTTTGGTTGCTCCTTACGGTGCACTTGGAAATGCAGTTGCTGGTGATACTCCATCAGGATACGATTATGCTTTTGCAATGACATCTGGAACTATGATCGATGCAGCTACTGCATGGATTGTGCCTGCATCAAATGCTGCTTTGTCTATGGCATTGAATGTTGATGGTGCTTTCCCATACACGTCTTATTGGGCGAATGGAGTAACTGATAAGTATCTTGGTTTGAAATTCTTCGTTGCTGGTAATGCACATTATGGATGGGCTCGTTTGGATGTAACTGCAGATGGTGATGTCTTTACAATTAAAGATTATGCATATGTAGCTACCCCTAACTCAGGTCTTACTGCTGGACAAATGGCTGGTTTAACTGAGAACGTTGAGTCTACTCTTCACTTTGTTAACCAAAACGATAACACAGTTAAAATTATGTTGAATGGTTTGACAGACGGAACTATCACTTTAGTTTCTGCTAGCGGTCAAACTGTTTCTACTGGTAAAACATCTTCTGATGAGTACATCGTAAACTTGAACGGTCTTACGGCTGGAGTTTATGTTATCAATGCTGAATTTGCAGCTGGTAGAACAACTAAGAAAGTAATCGTTCACTAAGAACAAACTTTTTATTTTTTGGAAGAGCCGACCTTGTGTCGGCTTTTTTCATTTATACACGTATTTTTACACCTGTTTTTTAAACTTTCGATGAATTATTGATGGAAGAAAATAAAAAAAAATACCAGGTAACTCCCGAAGGCTCATTGGGACTTTTGGCCTTAGGATACAAAGGTTTATTGGCTTGGAGAGAAGCAACAGGTCAACCGATGCCAAATCTGGATTTGGGGCTTAAAAACAATGCAGGCGACGAATCTGAGTCAAAGAGGAAAGTGCTGGTGATTGGTTGGGATGCTGCAGATTGGAAGGTCATCAATCCTTTACTTGAGCAAGGAAAATTACCTGGTTTAAAATCGTTAATGGATCGCGGTTCATTTGGTCGTATTCAAACCTTGGATCCGCCTTTGTCTCCAATGCTTTGGACGAGTATTGCGACAGGTTTTAGGGCGGATAAACACGGTATAGCGGGTTTTATTGAACCAACACCAGATGGTGAGGGTTTGCGTCCCGTCACATCAACTTCCAGAAAAGTAAAAGCTGTCTGGAATATTTTAAATCAGGAAGGGTATAAAAGTAATGTGGTGGCTTGGTGGCCAAGTAATCCAGCCGAGCCTATTAATGGTGTGATGGTATCCAATCTCTACCAGCAAGCGAACAAGGCGCTGGGAGAAGCATGGGAAATGCCAAAAGGAACAGTACATCCTGAATCACTGAACGAAACAATGAAAAGTTTGAGGGTTCATCCTCATGAAATTACGCTTCCGATGGCGTCGCTTTTCATGCCGAATTTATTGAACAACAAAAAATTACGAAAAGATGCCCGAACGTTAGCTGTGCTAAAAACCATTGCCAATGCGGCTTCAGTGCATGCTTCTTTTACCTATTTAACAGAAAATACAGATTGGGATTTTAGCGCCGTTTACCATGATTCAATCGATCATTTTTGTCATATTGCGATGCGTTATTTTCCACCAAAACGTGAAGTTATTCCGCAAGAAGACTTTGATAATTACAAGGATATTGTTGAAGCTGGATACCGTTACCAAGATATGATGTTGGTCCAGACACTCGATATGATTGATGAAAACTCGACGGTCATTCTGCTCTCAGATCATGGATTTCATTCGGACCATCAGCGACCGCTTTATATCCCAAGAGAACCTTCCGGCCCAGCTGTTGAGCATTCACCATTTGGAATTTTTGTCATGGCAGGCCCAGGTATTAAACAAAATCATGAATTTTCTGGTGCAAGTGTTTTAGATGTTACCCCAACAATACTGCATTACCTTGGGAAACCAGTTGGAAAAGACATGGAAGGGAAGGTATTACATCAATGCTTTGAGCATCCGATTGAAGCTGATTATATTAATTCTTGGGAAGATGTTGAGGGAAATGCAGGGATGCACGATGAATTGTTCCGTGAAGACCCTTGGGCTGCTCAAGAAGCATTGCAGCAACTTGTGGAGTTGGGTTATATTGAAGCACTTGATGATGACAAATTAAAAGAAGTCGAAAAAAGTAAGCGGGAGAATCAGTACTACGTTGCGCGAAATATGATCAATGGAAATAGAATCGCTCCGGCCATAGAAATCTTGGAAAGAATTTTTGATGAATCGAATGTTTTGCGCTACGGACATCGACTTGCATTTGCTTATCTGTCACAAAAAATGTACGCAAAGTGTGCTGAAGTCATTGATAAAATGAAAGTGATTGAAGCAGCTCAAAAACAAACTTCAAAGACTGAAAAGGATCCTTTTAAAAACGAGGAGTTTGAAGAACCGATGTTCATTGATTATTTGGAAGGAATGCTTTTGCTAGCGATGAATAAACCCGGTAAAGCGCTTCCTTTGCTTGAACGCGTGCAGCAGAAGAATCCGAACAACTTGCAGTTGACCACGAATATTGCGCAAATACATTTATTGCGCAAGAATTTCAAATCAGCCCACGATCATTATATTGCCGCGTTGGCAATAGATGACCGAGCTACGCCAGCGCATTATGGATTGGGATTAACATTACTTCGACAGAAAAAATACGAAGAGGCGATCAATGAATTTCTGATTGCCATCGAACAGGATTTTTACAAACCGAAATACCATTTTCACTTAGGCGAAGCGCTGGTTCAATTAGATGAATTTGAGGATGCTGAGCAAGCATTTCAAGTTTGTATAAGACTTTCACCTGGGATGACCAAGGCGCACAAATGGTTGGTGAAACTGTATGAAGATCATTTGAACATGCCGGAAAAGGCAGCAGAGCACAGTGCTTTTTTAAAAGAAAATATTCAAGGAGAAATTACAATTTTGTCTGGCTCAGATACCGTTGATTTCAAAGCTATTCTCGATGCGCTGCAAGAAGGTGGTGCTATGATTAGTGATTCCGACAAATACATTGGAAATCCAAATGTAATGTTTGCGGCAGAATGGTTATCGGAGAATTTGAACAAAGTAGTTTATGTTTCGAATCGCTATTTGAATGAGTTGCCTCCAACTTTTAACTATAAAGTAATTTACATTCAGAAATCAATTGAATCAGCAGTTCATGATAAATCAAAGGATTTGAATAGAAAACTTGCAGAAGATGTTATCTCATCTGCAATTGTAAAAAGCATTGAAAAAGAAACGCTGAACATCCAACAATGGACTCAAACGCAACCTTCAAGTGAAGTGTTATTTCTTGATTTTGAAGATTTGATTGAAGGAAGTCTGGATCAATTTCAACTATT
>CAISOQ010000385.1 GCA_903887095.1 uncultured Flavobacteriia bacterium | reverse complement strand
TCCAAACCCTACAACCGCCAATAACACTTCCATTGATGGCAGTGGAACTGGAAACTTTACAAGCAATTTAAGCGGATTAACAGCCAACTCAACATATTACTTGCGTGCATATGCTATCAACAGCGCAGGAACGGCTTATGGTGATGAATTGAGCTTTAATACAGCTTCAGGGGTGATTGATATAGTAAGTAATCCTGGCTCAGGAGTTACATTCAATGATTATACGTATCCAAGTATTGTCTTAGGTAATGGACAAGAATGGATGTCAGAAAACCTTAGAACCGCTCTTTATGCAAATGGTGATTCAATTCCAAATGTTACAGATAATTTGCAATGGCAAAATCTAACCTCTGGATCCTGGTCTCATTTCAATAACGATAGTCTCTATGAAAATCCGTATGGAAAAATTTACAACTGGTACTCTGTCATCGACCCACGCAATGTTTGTCCAACCGGCTGGCATGTGCCAACAGATGCAGAATGGACAGTTTTAACTGACTATTTAGGGGGAATCAGTGTTGCTGGTGGAAAGATGAAAGCTACTGGAACTCAATATTGGCAACCCCCAAACGTAAGCGCAACCAATGAAAGTGGCTTTTTAGGCCAACCAGCAGGAAGTAGACTCGATGTGGGTACGTTCTATTTATTATTGAGCCATGGTGGATTTTGGAGCAATACTGAAAATGATGCTAGTAGCGCCTTGGTTCGCATTCTATATTACAATTATGGTGATATCCTTGTTGATATTAATGCTAAGAAGAATGGTTTATCTATTCGTTGTTTAAAGAATTAGACAAACATAATGGTTGCGACTATAAAAATTTACTGTCATCTTAATTAAACGTGATGGAAATTAGTATTTAAAATAGACACAAACAACACACAATCAATACATTATATTCTTTAATATTAATTACTTATTTTAGTGCTTTGATTTTTTTAAATAAATAACTTAAGCATTTAATTAGCTCCCACAAAAGAGACAATGAAATCGAAATTAAATACAATTGAAGAGGCGATTCAGGAGATTCGTGATAGCAAAGTAATCATTGTCGTTGATGACGAAGACCGAGAGAATGAAGGGGATTTTTTGACCGCTGCCAGAAATGCAACTCCTGAGATCATCAATTTTATGGCAACACATGGCAGAGGATTGATTTGCGCACCATTGGTGGAGGACCGCTGTGATGAATTAGGACTAGACTTAATGGTTCGTTCCAATTCCGCAGCCTATGAAACGCCTTTTACTGTTTCAGT
The DNA here is from genome assembly GCA_903887095.1 of uncultured Flavobacteriia bacterium. Taxonomy (GTDB): domain Bacteria; phylum Bacteroidota; class Bacteroidia; order Flavobacteriales_D; family Crocinitomicaceae; genus M0103. The sequence continues at coordinate 3,455 of CAISOQ010000385.1, read as the reverse complement.
AGATTTAATTGGACACGGATGTACTACAGGAATTTCAGCAAGTGACAGAGCAAAAACAATTCTGGCTTTAATTGATCCAGAGATAAATCCGGAAGAACTTGGTAAACCAGGACACATCTTTCCGCTTCGGGCAAAAAAAGGAGGCGTTTTGAGACGTGCTGGACACACTGAAGCAGCAACAGATCTTTCGAGATTGGCTGGGTTTGAACCTGCAGGGGTTATTGTGGAAATCCTCAATGAAGATGGCACCATGGCTCGACTTCCACAATTAATGGAAATTGCAGAAAAGTTTGATTTAAAGATTGTTTCCATAGCAGATTTAATTGAATACCGTATAAAACATGAGTCATTAATTGAACGCGTAGTTGATGTTAAAATGCCTACGGAACGTGGTGATTTTGAATTGCATGCTTTCCGAGAAATCAACACTGGCACAGAACATTTAGCGCTCGTAAAAGGCAAATGGGAGAAAGATGAACCCATTTTCGTACGTGTTCACTCTTCTTGTCTAACAGGTGATATTTTTGGTTCTTGCCGCTGTGATTGCGGTCCGCAGTTACATAAGGCAATGGAGATGATTGAAACGGAAGGTAAAGGAGCCATCATTTATATGAATCAAGAAGGTCGGGGCATTGGACTCATCAATAAATTGAAAGCATATAAATTGCAAGAAGAGGGTTACGACACATTAGAAGCAAACATTAAATTGGGTTTCAAAGGTGATGAGCGCGATTATGGAATTGGTGCACAAATCATCCGTGAATTGGGCATTTCCAAAATGCGATTAATGTCTAACAACCCAACAAAACGGACCGGTTTAATTGGTTATGGATTAGAGATCATTGAGAATGTTCCACTTGAAATAGAGAGCAATGAACACAATGAGTTGTATCTCAAAACGAAGCGAGATAAAATGGGACATGTTTTAAAGCTTAAGAAATGATGCTTTCAGCAAAGGGAATCAAAAAATCATACGATACACTGCAAATCCTGAAAGGAATTGACTTGGAAATTGCTGAGGCTGAAGTCATTTCTATTGTGGGATCATCGGGTGCAGGAAAAACAACTTTGCTTCAAATACTCGGAACATTGGATATGCCTGATGCGGGAAACATTCTAATTGCTGGAACAGATCCATTTTCATTATCATCTAAAAAATTAGCGGCATTCCGCAATGAATCAATTGGTTTTATTTTTCAGTTTCATCAATTACTTCCAGAATTTACTGCTTTGGAAAATGTTATTATGCCTGCATTAATAAAGGGTTTAAACATTACAGATGCGAAAAAAGAAGGATTAAAATTGCTTGATAAAATTGGTCTGTCAGAACGAGCCGAGCATAAGCCATCCGAATTATCGGGAGGAGAACAACAGCGCGTTGCAGTTTGTCGCTCCCTCATTAACCGACCAAAAGTGATTTTTGCTGATGAACCTTCCGGAAATCTGGACTCTCAGAATTCCAACGAATTGCATAACCTATTTTTTCAATTGCGTGATGAGTTCAAACAAACGTTTGTTATCGTAACACACAATGAAAGTTTGGCAAATATGACCGACCGAAAATTGGTGATGAAGGACGGTTTGATCATTGCATAATGAAAGCGGATGAACTGAAGGATTTCCTGGATTTCAAGGCAGAACAATACGAAAAACCTGAGTTCCTGCAATCCGACCCCATTCAACTCCCCCATCGATTCACGCAAAAAGAAGACATTGAAATTGTAGCATTTCTAGTTTCAACAATTGCATGGGGAAATCGAAAAAGCATTATTCAAAGTGGTGAAAAATTAATTTCCATCATGGAAAATGATCCTTTCAACTTTGTAAAGAACTACGCAGTTGGGGATGTGTTTAATTCCGACTTTGTGCACCGGACTTTTAATTCACAAGATTTAAATTGTTTTTTCTTGAGTCTCCAGCGACTTTACAAAGGAAAAGGATTAGAAGCCGCATTTGAAAAAGTCAAACCAACGGATACAATAAAGGACAGAATTCACAACTTTAGAAATGCTTTTTTTCAGGATGTTGATTCTACTCGTACTTTCAAACATGTTTCTGATCCAATGAAAAATTCGGCGGCTAAAAGATTGAATATGTTCTTAAGATGGCTTGTGCGAAGCAACTTAATGGGCGTAGACTTTGGACTATGGAAAAGTATCAACCCTTCGGAATTGTATCTTCCTTTAGATGTTCATACAAGCAATAATGCCCGAAAACTAGGGATTTTAAACCGAAAACAAGATGATTGGAAAGCACTGGAAGAATTAATGTCAATTTTGAGAAAAATGGATCCAAATGACCCAGTAAAATATGATTTTGCTTTGTTTGGTTTGGGGGCTTTTGAAAAGTTTTAATAGTGAGCAAAATGGCAACGAGCTTAACCTTATGCAATGATAACATTTCAGCTTCAATCAATACTTTTGGTGCTGAACTGATCAATTTAAATCGACTAGACAAAGAAAACGTATTGTGGAGCATGGATGCAACATTCTGGAATAGAACAGCTCCAAATCTGTTTCCAATTGTTGGGAAACTAAAGAACAACAATTACCATATTTCTGGAAGCGATTTTACCATGACCCAACATGGATTTGCGCGTGATCAGATGTTTGATGTATTAGAGCAGTTGAATACTTCTGTTACGTTTCTGTTGAAATCAAACAAAGAAACATGGAAGAATTATCCCTTCGATTTCGAATTCAAAGTCAAATACCTGCTTCAAGGAAGTGTTTTAAAAATTGAATACAGTACAAGAAACCTTGGCGACAGTCCTATGCCCTATTCTGTTGGTGGACATCCAGGTTTTCAAATCCAAAAAAATATATCAAATTACTCGCTTTTATTTCCGGATGGTATAAATACTTTGACAAGACATTTATTGGAAGATTCTTGTTTTTCAGGTGAAACAGAAGATTTGATTGTCGAAGGTGGATTAAAGTTAAATGAAGAGTTATTCGAAAGAGATGCAATTGTTATAAAGCTTCCTTCTTTTGATCAATTAACGTTGGTTGATGAAACAAATTCGGCTCTTTTAACTGTTCAATCAGATAATTGGGAAGCAATAGGTATTTGGACAAAAAAAGACGCTCCTTTTATTTGTATCGAGCCTTGGTGGGGTTTTGCAGATTCTAAAAATACATCTGGTAACTTCTTTCAAAAGGATGGGATTCATATCTTACAACCGGGACAGACGGAAACAGTATCCTATTCAATTTTAGTGCATGAATAATTGTAGAACCAATTACTGAATAACGCGCTTTCTAACGAAAGAGGCATTAGTTCTTGAAAAGTTTTAACATTCATTCCTTACGCCCCCTACTAACACATATTTTTCCTTACATTTGAACTATGAAATTTGTGTATCCGGAATTTCTTTGGTCCCTTCTTTTACTGGCTATTCCAATAATTATACACCTCTTCAATTTCAGACGATACAAAACCCTTTATTTTTCGAG
>CAISOQ010000384.1 GCA_903887095.1 uncultured Flavobacteriia bacterium | reverse complement strand
TTTCATATGAAAAGAAAACCCTCATTAGAGGATTTTTAACCTCCTTTCTCATAATTCTTCCGTTTACGTTTTTACCTGTACTGATTCGTAAAGGATTTGATTTTGAAGCTATAAGAATTTTTTCATCGTCAGCTATCTTATTTACGATTTGTTTTAGCTTGTTCGTAGTGTTTGTTGCTGTAATGCAAAATTATTATACGCTTCGGCTGAGGAAAAGGATTTTTGATAAACCAGCATTTAGAAAACTTGAATTTTATGGCCGATTTTTAGGCCTAGGAAGTATCGTTGATGATTTGGAATCTGTACTCATTGGAAAATGGGATCACTATTTTTATCGGCTTCGAATTGTGGATCCAGAAAAGGATAAATTGACAGTCGAAATTACGCCGCTTTTAGAATTTGACGAGAATGAAGATTTAAAGTCAATCTTAATTAAAGACTATCTGTATTTTGAAACCGCAAATAATCTTGTCAGTCAGTTTCTAACTTGCAGTAATGATGAATTGGAAAATGAAAATCTGTTGCTTGAAAGGATTGAAGAAATGGATTGTTTGTTACATCAAATGAATGCTGTGGCTTTTGATGTAGATGAAATAGATTTGTTAACAGCTTAAGAATTAAGCGATTTGTCAAAATCAAAAGTTGGAATTTAAAATCTCTTTTAATTTCTGCTCCTCCATTGCCCCATTCTGTTTCCAAACTTCCTTACCGTCTTTGAACAACATGAAAACAGGTACTGCTTGAATTTGGTATTTGGCAGCCAGTTCAGTGCTTTTATCTACATCGATGCGCAAGACAGATGCCTTTCCACTGAATTCTTTTTCAAGATTATCAATGATTGGCGCCATTTTTCGGCATGGAGAACACCACACCGTATGGAAATCCACCAGGACCAATTTGTTTTGAGCTAACAATTTCTCAAATTGTTTTGCGCTCATTTCCTGAATGTGCTCGTCTTTGGTAACTGTCGCTGCGGTCACAGGATTGCCGTTTGCTTGCCAGGATGAGATTCCACCATCTAAATTATAGACATGCTTAAATCCATTTTGAATCAATATTTCAGCCGCTTGCGCACTTCTTCCACCTGCTTTACAATACACGAGAATGTTCTTGGAGGAATCCATCACCTTGATCTTTTTCGTGAATTCCGGATCATAAAAATCAATCGTACTCGCCTGATCGATTGTGCCACCCGCCGTTTCCTCCGGTGTGCGCACATCTAAAATGATCGTGTTCCCATTGGCCACCATTTCTTTGAACTTTGCTACGTCCACATTCTGAACACTCGCCACACCAGGTTGATTCTGAGAGGTACAGTTCGGAAATAAAAACAGAATAAAGAACAGGGCAGAGGCGATAGCGATGTGTTTCATTTCAAAGGGATTTAAAGTTGTGCAAACGAAAGTAGTTATTATACCTTTCAACGAAAGTGACTTTTGTTACATTTCGGTTTTATGCTTCTCTCCCGCTCCGCTGGATTTGTAATCCTGCGGAATTTTAGAATGAATTTTATTTGAATTGTTATTTGCCGCAGGATTGCAAATCCTGCGGAGCCCATTATATTGTTTGAAGCCATAGTGGCAAGCAATAAACTTGCGGAAGTATTGACTCCCTTTCATGATAATTACTTTCCCGCTCCGCTGGATTTGCAATCCTGCGGAAAAATTCTTGGACCGTTATTGTATAATTGTTGTTTGCAGCAGGATTTGCTGCGTAGCGGCTTTGCGGTGCAAATCCTGCTGAGCCTATTTGATAGTTTGAAGTCTAAGTGACAGGCAATAAACTTCCGGAAGTATAGATTCCCGATCATGATAATTGCTGGCCGAAGAATATCTCCATTCAAAATCATTTGATACAAAACCTTCAGCGACAGGATTATTGTGAATGTAATTGATTTTATCCCAAATAAACTTTTCTGTATACAATTCAATAGCGTGATTTCCGACTTGCCAAAATTTGAAGTTCTTGTGCTTGCTGCTGCCATCCGCAGCCTTTGAAAATTCACTTAACATCCATTCTCTTCTAGATTCTGGTTCGTTCAATATTTGATTCAACACTTTTTTTGTAGAAAACTTTTTAAAATCACGAACAACATCTTTAAGTTCATAAGGCTCATTACAATTGATAATCAAATGCAAATGATTCGACATCAGACAGTAGCTGTAAATGTTTAGTCCTTTGTTCTGGATGCAATAGCGCAAAGAGTCAATAATTGCATCTTTGTGATTTTTTCGAGTAAACACATCAATCCAACCGATGACTGTGAGCGTCAGGAAATAGCTAGAGTTCTTTTTAATGGTGTGCTTTACGCCTTGTTTCATGCTATTGAATGTAAGGAAATTTCCGCAGGATTGCAAATCCTGCGGAGCATAAAATGTTGAAGTGATTTTTTATACCTACGTGTTCCGCAGGATTTGCAATCCTGCGGAAATTTGTTGTGTCATTTTGATTAGAATCGTTGTGACCGCAGGATTGAAAATCCTGCGGAGCTAAGGAAAAAAAGAAAAAGCAACCTACTTGCGTAACTTGCTTTTTCTTTTGGTGCGCACGACTGGATTCGAACCAGCACACCTGTTGGCACCACCCCCTCAAGATGGCATGTCTACCAATTTCACCACGTGCGCGTTGAAAATCGTAACAAATATAATCACTTTTTATTTTTCTCAAGGTGTATTTCCTGTCATCTCCTCCGAAAACCTTACATCATCCATAAACTTTTCTTTAATCATGATGCCTACTTCTAAGGTGTAATACCCGAATTCTTCCGAGACGATGCCTGTCAGTTGGTAGATGCCCTTGCCGTAAAAGGGATATTTGTGTGCTACTTCAGGAAAATGAACGGTATCAAGGATGTCTCCTTGTTGATCGATGAATGTTCCGAAATACATCGTGTCACCTTTGGATGTGTAGGATTTTTTGAGTGCAACCAGGTAGCCATAGGTGGTGATCTTAAGTCCGAGATGTGTGTGCAAGGTGTAGGCAGGAGTGTGTGTTAAAGTTTTTTCGGTAAGCAGCTCAAAAGGATTGCACAGCGGGAAACCAAGAAGTTCCATTTGCTCAAATGCCAGTTCAAGGGTTTGTTCGGTTAATTCAGGTAGCTGGAAGTGCTTTTGTTCTTCTTCAAAAAGTTGAGGTGAGGGATTGCGGTCTTTTACCTTGTTGTGATACAAATGGGCTTTCCATAACAGCTCTTTTCGAGTTTCCGGAAAATCGCTTAATCCTCCTATGCGAATAATGAGAACCAATTGTTCAAGTGGAATGTAACAGCGTTTCATGAGGTCTTCAAAATTTCGGAACGGACCATTCTTCTTTCGCTCGTTGAGTACTTTATGAATAAGCAACGCTTCGAGTCCGTTTACGAGAATGAATCCAAGGATTAGTTCTGTACCGTTCAATAGACATTCAAAACCGCCCTGATTTACAGATGGAGCAAGAATTGTAGCGCCCCAGGTGCGGGCCTCGTGCACATATACTTCCGTTCGGTAATAGCCGCCAAAGTTGTTGATACAGGCTGTCATGTATTCGAGTGGATAATACGCTTTGAGGTAGAGGCTTTGGTAGCTTTCCACGGCGTAGGAAGCAGAATGTCCTTTGGAAAAGGCATATCCCGCAAAACTTTCGATCTGTCGCCAAATGTCGCTGATGAGGCTATCGGTATATCCTTTTTTTCGGCAGTTGGAGAAGAAGGTGTCGCGTACTTTTTCGAATTCCGCCCTCGAACGAAACTTCCCGGACATCCCACGGCGCAATACGTCGGCTTCGGCAAGTGATAGCCCTGCGAAGTGATGGGCCACTTTGATCACATCTTCCTGATACACCATCACGCCATAGGTGTCGGGCATGATCTCCTGAAGAACGGGTGGTGCTTCTTTGCGTTTTTCGGGATAGCGGTGACGAAGAATGTACTCCGCATCATGCCCGATTGCGCTACCCCCGGACGAATGATCGAACTTGCCGCTACCAATCCCAGATACGTATCGACTTGCAATTTCACCATCAGCATACGCATCGCCGGCGACTCGACATAGAAACAACCCATTGCTCTTGCGGAACGCAATAATTCCTTGATCTTTTCATCCTTTTTGAAATAGGAAATGTCGTGAATGTCATGCGCTGGTTTTTCTGGTTGGTTATATGTAATGATATCGAGTGCATCGTGGATCTTTCCCAATCCTCTTTGACTGAGAATGTCGAATTTGTATAGTCCCACATCTTCGGCTTCCATCATGGAAAATTGTGTTGTGGGATACCCTTTGGGCGGCAGGAAGGTGCCGGAGTACCATGTTACTGGTTTTTCACTGATGATGATTCCGCCGGCATGAACGCTGAGATGGGAGGGAAGTCCTTGAATGTATTTGCTGTACTTGATGACGAGTTGCGAGAGCTGATCAAGCTGATTATAGTTAAACTTTCCTTTGCTGAGGAGGTCAATCTCTGTTTTTGGAAGTCCGAATACTTTGCCGAGTTCCCGCACGGAAGCGCTGTACTGAAAGGTGTTGTAGGTGCAAAGCAACGCAGCATTTGGATAGCGTTCGAAGATATAGCGGGTGACATCGTCGCGGTCCTTCCATGAAAAATCGATATCGAAATCCGGTGGATTCTTGCGGTACAGGTTGATGAAGCGTTCGAAATACAGGTCCAGTTCGAGCGGATCCACATCCGTGATACGAAGGAGGTAGGCTACAATGCTGTTGGCACCACTTCCTCGGCCGACATAGAAATAGCCTTTCGATCGCGCATACGAAGTAAAATCCCAGGTGATGAGAAAGTAGGAGAGGTAGTCCTTCTCTGCAATGACTTCTATTTCCTGCTCGATGCGGGCAATGATCTCATCGGTGACAACGGGATAGCGATAGTCTAATCCATCGGCGCAAAGTTGTTTCAACAGTTCGAAGTCTTCTGACTTGCTCCCTGTGTAAGTAGCCAGGTTTTGAGGAATGGCATTGTCGCCAAATTCGAAGTGAACGGAGCACAAAGACAACAAGTGATTGGTTTGTTCGATCAATTCCGGAAAGGCAGCAAAACGTTCTTGTAGTTCTGTGTAGGGAATGAATTTTTCCTCTTCATCGGCTTGTTCTTCTTTCGGTAATTTTGAAAGTAGTACGTTGTTGTCAATAGCACGTAATAGTCGGTGCGCATTGAAATCCTTCTTGTTTCGGAAAGTCATGTGTTCCAAGGCAATCATCCGTTGAAAAGGAACTTTGTTTTTCTGCACCGTCAGTCGTGAAAGCTGCTTACTTCGTACACCAATCCATTCGTTTTCTTTTAATTCCATAGGCTCTATTCCCCAGGGGTAAATGATTAAGCAATTACCAAGATGTGGTGCTATTTCAGGAAATGGTTCTCCATTGTGCAAGTGATGTGAGAGAAAACGATTGGCTTCATGCAGTCCGCGGTTGTTTCGCGCCACAATCAAGTAACAGCACTCCATGCCATTTCGGATATCAATTCCAATAATCGGTTTGAGTTTGGATTTTTGTGCTTCACGCACATAATCCAGCGTGGAGGAGGTCGAGTTGATGTCGCAAAGTACGGTAAGGACATAGTTTTCCTGTTTCGTCCATCGAACGATTTCCTCGGGAGATACGAGACCATAGCGGAGGCTGAAGTGGGATTTGAGGAACATTTACACGTGTTTTAAACTAGTAGTAATGAGCGGTTGCTGTTCTCGATACTATTTTCGCTGGCCGAGTATTCGTAGCAAAGCGGAGAATGTATCGAGGAAAGCGAAAATCACTCGATCAGCGGTTTAATTAAACTCTCCTATTCGCTAACAATGGCGGCGGTTCTCCACTAAACGGGTTCCATCGTCCGATGGTGCGGGCTTCCATTCCAATGGCACGGATCACTGCGCGGTCTCCGAAGCGCTGGCGGATTTGATCCAGAGCGTTGTAGAGTTCGGAGTAGCGTGTTCCGTCATCGAAAAGATTGAGTTGATGATTGCCGGAAACCAGGGAGCTGTAACGCACACCGATCAATCGTACTAACATACGACGATTGTAAAGCCGATCGAAGAGTTCAGAGACAATCGGCATCAGTTCGTGATCGGCAGCCGTGTAGGGAATGTGCTTTTGTAGTGTTTGTGTCTGAAAATCGGAGTAGCGGATCTTGACCGTAACGCAAGCCGTGAGTTTATTTCCCCGGCGCAGTTGGAAAGCAAGGTTTTCTGCCATAGCAGCCATGATTCCCTTGAGTTTTTGTACATCGATCGTATCGTAATCGAAGGTGCGCTCGGTGGAAATAGATTTACGTTCATTGTACTGTTCTACCGGTGAATTATCGATCCCTTGGGCTTTTTTCCAGATCCCGATACCGTTTTGTCCGAGTGCGCTTTCCATCATTTCTACGGGCATTTCCTGGATCGTTTGGATCTTTCGTACGCCGAGGCTACAGAGTGTCTGAAAGGTTTTAAGTCCAACCATAGGGATTTTTTGCACCGATAAGGGGCCAAGAAATTCTTTTTCGGAGCCATAGTCGATGAGGAGTTGGTTGTTCGGTTTGGCTTCGCCTGTGGCTATTTTCGATACAGTTTTGTTTTGTGAGAGTCCGAAAGAGATTGGAAGACCTGTTTCCCGCATGATCTTTTGTCTTAATTCGGAAGCGTATTTCATGGTTCCGAAGAATTTATCCATGCCGGACATATCCAGGTAGAACTCATCGATCGACGATTTTTCATAGAGGGGAGCTTCTTCGCGAATGATGTCGGTCACCATTTTTGAATAATTGCTGTAGGTCGCCGAATTCCCCTTGATGATGATGGCTTCCGGACATCTTTCTTTTGCCATTTTCATCGGCATAGCAGAGTGTATCCCGAACTTTCGGGCCTCGTAACTGCACGACGCAACCACCCCGCGGTCACTTGTGCCGCCGATCAGGATGGGTTTACCTAAGAGTCTGCTATCGAGCAGGCGTTCGCACGATACAAAAAATGTATCGAGGTCCATGTGTACTATTGAGCGCAAAACGGCCATAATGAATGTGTTTTAAATTCAGTTTTGGCTGCATATCGTATTTGGATCAAGGAGCAAGTATCAAAGAACATCCTTCGACAGGCTCATGATTCGGGGCAAGGTGTGAAAGCGAAAGATATTGTTTGACAATAAACAATCCTATTCTAGCTGTGGTCTAGCTCCAATTGTTTTGAGTAAGGTCATTTGTTTGATGGCAATTTGGTTCAGTTTTATCAGTCGCTCAGATTGTTTCATGTTTTCATTGATCAGCAGCGCGTTGATATTTTCGAGATTTGAAAGGCAGATCAGTTCGTTAAGATGTGCATGATCTCTTATGTTTCCTTTCGATTCAGGATACTCTTCTCGCCATTCTTTAGCAGTCTTACCAAATAAAGCAACATTTAATACATCTGCTTCGCTGGCATAAATGATTGAAGCCTGTTTTTTGCTGATTGATTTCGGGATGAGATGTTCTTTAATGGCATCTGTATGGATGAGGTAATTGATTTTAGCAAGTTCCCGTTTAGCTGACCAGCCAAGTTGTTGGTGTTCTTTTTCTTTAAGTCGCTGGAATTCCTTGATTAGATACAACTTGAATTGGACACTTATTGCAGATCCGAATTCAAATGCGATATCCTTGTGGGCATAGGTTCCGCCGTATTTTCCTTTTTTAACGATCAGACCTATTGCATTTGTTCTTTCAATCCATTCGGAGACACTCAAAACAAAACTAGGTAAACCTGCCTGTGTTTTAAAGTGGTCGAATTCGACCACTTTAAAACAGGGATTATTTATAATCTCCCATGTCCCGATAAATTCAAGTGTAAAGCGTGTTCTGATCCAGTTTTTGATAATATCTGCAGCTCTGCTTTCTCCATTCTTGGAATTAGCCATATCCGTCAATGAAATGTAATCTTCATTGTTCTCTTTTAGTATGGTTACTGAAGTATTTTCTACGGTTATTGTTGACATAAAATTCTGTGTTAATTCATTGAATATTCATTTCTAAACCTATCGAATTCGATAGGTTTAGAATTTGGATTGTATAATGTCTCCCAAACGCCAAGATATTCGACTGTATTTCTATTGCGCATCCAATTACCGATGACAATGAATGGATCACTCGTTTTGAATTTTGCAATATCAGTTAGAGAAATATAATCTTCCTGCTGAATTTTTAAAATGGAAATATCTGTTTGCTTTACGTTAATCTTTGCCATGTCATTCTTTTTTAGTTGTTTCTAAGATTTTAAAGTGGTCGAATTCGACTACTTTAAAACTTGGATTATTGATCACTTCCCATGTTCTGAATCCTGAGACCTTGCGATGAGCGCAGCAGAATTGTGTCGAAGGATGATCTCACTCAGTGTCATCCCTCGATACATTCCTACGCTTAGGCCTGTAAAACTAGGTTTGACTGTGTGTTGTCTTTGTTCCTTGCTCCTTGCTCTTTGCTCTTTGTTCTTTGTTCCTTTTTTAAAGTTAAATCCTTTTGACACAAAAAGACAAATAAATAATCAATAAATGATTAAAAAATAATCAAAAATTTTCAACAAAGAAAAGAAGCGTAGGTCGTAGGTTTTTTACGAAGACTGAAAAAAAAATCTGTTATGAATTGGATGCGCTGACCAGTGTCTCGATGTCGAATTTCTTCATTTGCATGAAAGCATACATCGTTTTTGGGGCTTTTACAGGATCCCTCATTAAACTTCCAAGAATGGAGGGGACTACCTGCCATGAAAATCCGAACTTATCTGTGATCCATCCACATCGGCCTTCTATACCGCCATCAGAAAATTTATTCCAGAAATGATCGATCTCTTGCCGTGTTTCGCAGGTAATCACCATCGAGACAGATTCATTGAATTTACTCTGGGAGTTTCCATTCAAACACATCATGCGTTGCTCATTTAACTTAAAAACAGTCGCCATTGGATTGGAAGAAAGTAGTTGTGAATTCGGAAATATGGAACAGTAGAATTCTGCAACTTCCTGAGCATTGTTGTCTACCCAAAGACACGGATGGATTGAAATGTTCATGCGTCAAAGATAAGCAAGTCCTATATTCTTAAGAAACCGTCAACTTTTTTTGTAATTCCTTGTTTCTTTATTATGAAACAGCCCATCAGTATCGTATGGTTCAAAAGGGATTTGCGATTCACAGATCACGAACCGCTTTTCGATGCACAAAGACTTGGGTTGCCCATATTGTTGATCTATTGCTTTGAACCATCTGTGATGGCATATGACGATAGTGATGTTCGTCATTGGCGTTTTGTGCATGAATCACTTCAAGACATGCAATTACAGCTGAATGGAATGGATGTACAATTGTATATTTTTCATCAGGAAGTAGAAACCATTTTTCAAGCATTAAAAGAACAGTTTGACGTGAAAGGCCTTTTCTCTCACCAAGAGATTGGAAACAAACTCACCTTTGATAGAGATATTCGAATGAAAGAGTTTTGCCAACAGTATAATTGGACATGGAAGGAAAGCCAAACAAATGGAGTCATTCGGAGACTGAAAAATCGCTCTGAATGGGACAAACGTTGGAAGGAAACAATGTCTGCTTTTCCAAAAATGGTTGATGACGATTTTCGAAATTATTTAAAATTAGAACCTGATTTTTATAAAAATGCAAAGGGTCCTGAATTACCACAGGAAATAACCACGAGAAACATAAATTTTCAGCAAGGGGGAGAAACACTAGCATGGCGCTACCTAAATAGCTTTCTGAAAGATCGTTATTCCAATTACAGCAAGCATATTTCCAAGCCCGAACTGAGTAGAAAAGGTTGTAGCCGTTTGTCGCCTTATTTGGCTTATGGGAACATCAGCATGCGCATGGTCTATCGCTATACGATGCAACATTACGAAAAGGCACAGAACAAACGTGCGCTGTCAAATTTCATATCCCGACTTCACTGGCATTGTCACTTTATCCAGAAGTTCGAGGATGAATGCCGTATGGAATTTGAGAATGTCAATCGGGCCTATGATCAATTGGTCAAACCGCGGAATGAAAATTATATCAAAGCCTGGCAGGAGGGGAGAACCGGTGTGCCAATCGTGGATGCATGCATGCGCTGTGTGGTTCAAACGGGTTATCTGAATTTCAGAATGCGGGCAATGGCGGTATCGTTCTTTGTATTTAA